>JAEUTM010000568.1 GCA_016788025.1 Bacteroidia bacterium | reverse complement strand
TAATTAATTCTGATACGGGATGCTCTACTTGCAAACGTGTGTTCATTTCAAGGAAATAAAAATTCAGTTTATCATCCACCAGAAACTCCACTGTGCCAGCGCCTGAGTAGTTACAAGCCTTCGCAACATCAACTGCACATTTGCCCATTTTTTCCCTCAGCTCAGGCGTCAGAACACTACTTGGAGCTTCTTCCACAAGTTTTTGATGACGGCGCTGAATACTACATTCCCTTTCAAAAAGATATACGCAATTGCCATGATTGTCGGCCAATAATTGAATTTCAATATGTCTCGGGCCGCTCGCATAACGCTCAATAAACACAGCCCCGTTGCCAAATGCCGAGATTGCTTCACTAACAGCCAGCTTCATTTGTTCTTCAATGTCTGCTTCACGTTCTACCAGGCGCATTCCCTTCCCGCCACCACCGGCACTGGCTTTAATTAACAGCGGGAAACCAACTTCCCTGGCAACTTTAATAGCCTCTTTTATATCACTTATAGCTCCTTCGGAGCCAGGAATCATCGGAACTTTGTATTTTTTCGCTGTTGCTTTTGCGCTTAGTTTATCCCCCATCATGTCCATACTTTCCGGGCTTGGGCCGATAAATGTAATTCCTGCTTCCCGCACCTTTCTTGCGAAATCAGCATTCTCACTTAAAAATCCATAGCCGGGATGAATCCCATCAACCCCCAATTCCTTGCAAACGGCTAATATTTTATTGCCCTGCAGATAAGATTGCGAACTCGGTGGCGGACCTATACAAACAGCTTCGTCGGCATACCTTACAAAAAGAGCATTTCTATCTGCTTCCGAATAAACAGCAACAGTTTTAATTCCCATTTCACGTGCGCTGCGCATTACACGCAGGGCTATTTCTCCACGGTTGGCAATAAGGATTTTCTTCATAAAATCATTCTACAATAATCAAGCTTAAAGATAATCATAATATGCTCTAATTTATAGCAATCAGATAAACCTTCTTTTATTACTTTAGTTGCTCATGTTTTTTATATTATCCAAAATACTTGCCTTCCTTATTTCCCCACTGGTTTGGGTTTTCGCACTTCTGATTTATTCATTCATCACTAAAATTGAGACAAGAGCAAAAAAACTCAGGATTGCTGCGGTGATCCTGTTATATGTTTCAAGTAATTCATTCCTGGTAGATGAGCTATACAGGGCCTGGGAGCCGGTAACCCCCGATTATGATCTGATGAGCACTAAGTACGAAGGAGCGATAATACTGGGAGGGATCGGGGATATAGATCTACGCCTGAAGAAAATTAATTTTGGTTTTGGAGGAGATCGTTTGTTTCAGACTTTGGCATTGTATCATAAAGGAAGAGTAAAACGCATGATCTTTACCGGAGGATCTGGTAGCATTGAGTTTCCTGAAAAAAGAGAAGGTTTGTATGTTCAGAAATATCTTCAATCAATTCACATTCCCGACAGTTCTTTGGTTGTCGAATCAACCAGCAAAAACACATACGAGAACGCGGTGAATACAAAAAAACTGCTGGATAGTTTGCATATAGATGGGGATTTTTTGCTGGTCACTTCCGGCTATCATATGCCACGCGCAATGGCAGTTTTTAATAAAGTCGGATTTAAAAAACTAACACCATACGTAACCAATCGCGCCAGCGGAATTCGTCGCTTCACCTTTGATCATTTGTTTATCCCAAATCCCGGAGCCCTTCACGGAATCGAATATTTGCTGCACGAATGGATGGGTTACATTGTCTATAAACTAAAGGGTTATGCTTAAACTGAAGGAGGATCTTTTGCAGTTTATTTGGCAGCAACGTTTGCTTAAACCATTGGCGCTTTTTACAGCCGGTGGCAATGAGCTTGTTATAGTGAAAACCGGCGACCTGAACAGAAATTCAGGACCTGATTTTTTTAATGCGAGAATAAAATTAAAAGGAGTGGAATTAATTGGCAACATCGAAATCCATATTAAGACCTCCGATTGGCTCAAACACGGACATCAGCATGACAAATCATACGATAACATTATCCTTCATGTAGTATTTGATCATGACGTTGAACTGGATCAAAATCGAAATCATTCTGTTGAGGTATTGGAAATAAAAAATCTCATTGATCATAAAGTACTTGAAAAATATGAAGGTTTGATCGGTTCTGGTACCCGGTTACCTTGCGCTGCCATGCTAAAATCTGTTGATGATGTTAAGCTGATAAGCTGGATGGAGCGCATGGCGGTAGAAAGACTGGAACACAAAACAAAACGACTGGCTGATTTTTTCGCCGCCTACAACAGTGATTACATTTCCGTTTTTTATTCCTCTCTTTTGAGAAGTTTTGGATTCCAGGTAAATGCGCAGCCCTTTGAAATGCTCGCAAGACAGCTTCCTTACCAGCTATTGATCAGACATTCGGACAGTTTGCTGCAGCTGGAGGCCCTCCTTTTAGGCACTGCAGGATTTCTCGAAGATCAATTTGAAGAGCGGTATCTTTTACAAGTCCAGAATGAGTTTGAATATTTAAAACACAAGTATGGATTGATTTCTTTAAATAAAGAAATTTTCAAGTTTTCGAGGTTGAGGCCCGCAAATTTTCCGGACAGAAGGTTGTCGCAGCTTGCATTGTTACTGCATTTACGCCCGCAACTGCTTACTAGCCCATATCGTTTTAAAGACTATAGTACGCTTATGCAAATGATGGAAATAAAATCTCAGGGTTATTGGTCCAATCATTATAAGCTGAACGGAGCAGAAAACTCTTCCGAACTCAGTTTTGGAAAATCGTCAGCTGAAAATATAATTATCAATTCCATAGCGCCGTTTTTATTTTTTTACGCAAAAAAGAATGCTAAGCCAGATCTTAGTTCAGCGGCAATAACGCTTTTATCTCAATGTTCGCTTGAACAAAATGTAAAAACGCAACTTTTTTCGGCAAAGAAGGAAGTGCTAAAAAATGCTGCCGACAGTCAGGGGATAATAAATTTGTATGATAATTATTGTTCGAGGAAGAACTGTCTTAATTGCGGTATAGCAAGTTCACTTTTGAAGTCGGCTTAAGTTATTTAAGCGCGCATGTTGTTTTAACGGTAAGTCCTCCCGAGGATTGTGTGCCGTTGGCGGTAAAAAGATTCGTGTAGGTATCGTTTATGTTATCAGCCTCGTGATCACAAACCGCTTTCGCTTCTTTTTTAGTCATTTTGCGGTTCATTGGCTTGGTTTCCGAGACGTGATAAGCATTGTTGTAATAGCTTTGATCAGTAATAGTTGTGCTGCAGGAGCAATTGTATTTTTTCCTACAGTTTACGAATATCAAAGGTAATATCAGGATAAGCAATCGTTTCATAACAACTTATTTAAGACCACACGAGGTTTGAACAGATTCTCCTGCCCGTAACGTATAGCGTCCGTTATTGGTAAGCCAGTTTGTAAAATTTGTCTGAACAGCCACCTGCTCGTGTTCACAGGCAGATTTAGCATTTTTGATGCTCATTTTTTCACTATATCGATTTTTATTACCGGGTATCACAATTGTATAGAAGCGACTGTCCGGACTGCTATAATAAGTCACCGTAGTGTTGCATTCGCAGGTATAGTTTTTCTTGCATGAACACAATGACAGCGTTAAAAGGAAGTAAAAAGTATATTTCATTTGGGTAGATTACCACTAAGGTATACTTTTCTACCAATTTTTAAAAGACTTTTTACAGGGATTTCGAAAATGACTTATCTTTGAATTTATGATCAATGCAATAAGACGATGGTTTGAGCAAAAGGCTTTTGGTGTGTGCTCCTGGCTGGGAAAAAAACTCGGGATCAATACAAATACCGTAAGGATGTATTTCATTTATCTTTCCTTCTTCACGGTAGGCAGCCCAATTATTATCTATTTCATCATGGCTTTTATCCTGGAACATAAGAACTACTTTAAGCCCTTTTATACCCGTAAACGCCCAAGCGTATGGGACATCGACTAAGTTCTTTTTTTTCGGGTCTGCTCCGACAGATCGGGTAAAAAAGAAAGAATAAGTGTTGCAATACCCGGCAAAACAAGTCCAATTAAAAACCATATTTTAGGATTACGGCCAAGTTGCTTAGCATAGAAATACGTCAGGGTCGGAAGACCGAGTACCAGCGTCAACGCCAGGCTAACAATCATTAGTGGACCCATATTATTGCGTTTTTATTAGTTCTTCCCAAAACTCAGCAGCTCTTCGTGTGTGAGGGATCACTATAGTACCGCCCACAATATTGGCTACAGCAAAAATTTCGTAAATTTCTTCTGTGGTGCAACCTTGTTCTTTGCATTTTTCAAGATGATATTTAATGCAGTCGTCGCAACGCAGAACCATGCTGGCCACAAGTCCAAGCATTTCTTTTGTCTTTACATTTAAAGCCCCATCCGAATACGTTTGTGTATCGAGGTTAAAAAGGCGCTTCAGTACCAGGTTATCTTTGCTTAAGATAACATCATTCATTTTGGAACGATACTCGTTAAATTCTTTTACCTGATCAGACATGTAACTATTTATTTAAAGCTTGTTTTCTTACAACGGAGGCCGAAACAAAAATACTAATCTCGTAAAGCAGGTACATTGGAACTGCAACCACCATTTGAGAAGTGACATCGGGACTTGGGGTTATCACTGCCGCAGCAATCAGTATCACAATTACAGCATGTTTCCGGTAATTACGCATAAACTGCGGAGTAAGCAGCGTCATGCGTGTGAGGAAATACACCAATACAGGCATTTCGAAAATAATTCCAGATACCAGAACCATTGTGCTGATGAGGGAAATGTAGTCATCAAAAGTATTTTGAGTCTGAACTATTCCGCTCGATGAAACCTGGTAGTTTACCAGAAAATTATAGCTCATGGGGAATAAAAGAAAGTAGCCAAAGAAAATTCCTATTAAAAAAAGTACTGATGCAATAAAGACAAAAAGTTTAACCGGGCCAACTTCCTGGTTTTTGAGGGCTGGACGAATAAATTTCCATAATTCCCATAACACAAAGGGAAATCCTATGATGATGCCACACAAAAAAGAGATCCACATGTGATTAAAGAACTGTTCTGAAGCACTGAGGGTTTGAAGATGCGCCGGCTTAACAATCATACACATCACATCTCCTGCGCCAATCTTATGGCCAAGAGAACATAAAGCCTGATAGGAAATAAAATCCTGTTGTAACGGCCCGAAGATGACAATGTCGAATACAAAATCATTAAAACAAAAGGCCGCGATGGCGATAACAACAACCACTATAGCGCTTCTTACCAGGTGCCAGCGAAGTTCTTCGAGGTGCTGCAGAAAAGACATTTCTGAATTTCCTGAGTCACTTTTATTTGAGGCAAAAAAAGCCATTTAAGCCTGCAAATTTACACTAAAACCCAAGGATTTCAAATCCTCCCAAAAGCGGGGATATGATTTTGCAACGACTTCAGGGTTTGCTATTCTTATAGGCTCTTTGAGGCAAAATGGTGCAAAACTCATGGCCATACGATGATCGTCATATGTTGCAATGGTAATCTCCTGATCAAGGGATGGTTTTTTTCCAGGTGCGATGCGAATGAAGTCGCTACCCGCTTCAATGTTTGCGCCTAATTTTTCCAGTTCGTTTTTTAGAGCTAAAATACGATCGGTTTCTTTGATTTTTAAGGTAGAAAGACCATAAAGTTGAGCCGTAATCCCTAATCCAACACAGGTAACGGCGACTGTTTGCGCCAGGTCAGGACAGTTACTGAAATTGTACGAAAAATCGGAAATACGAATAGCTGCGCTGGTCAGTTCTATGCAATCCTTTTCAATTTTGGTTTCAACTCCGAGATTTCCGTATAGTTCAGGTAGAATCGAGTCTGCCTGTATACTTCGCGTAGAAAAAGAATGAAGCCTTATTTTCGAATTTTTACTGAGAGCACAAATGCTATACCAATAGGAGGCAGAAGACCAGTCTGACTCAATGGCAACATCAGTAACCTCCGGTAAGTTTTTAAAATCAAACGGATCAACAGTTACCTGATCGCTTTCAAAATGAACAGAAACATTTTTTGAGCGCAGAATATCAATGGTCATATCAATATAAGGTCTTGAAATAACCAAACCATCCAACTTTATTCTAAGGCCAAGCTCCATTGCAGGTGAAATAAGTAACAGGGCTGAAATGAATTGACTGCTCACGTCGGCCTTAATTGTTATTTCGCCACCCTTCAGTGTACCACCTCTGATTTTCAAAGGCGGATAGCCCTGGCTCTCCTGATATTCAATGTTGGCGCCTAAATCAACTAAAGCCTCAACAAGCGGCGCAATTGGTCGTTGTTTCATTCTCTCAGAACCTGTGAGAATCCAAAGCCCCTTGGTTACAGACAATAAAGCTGTCAAAAATCGCATGTCAGTTCCGGCTTTGCCTACGTCAATAACTGTCTGTTTTAAGGAATCGGAGCTTTTAATTATATCCAGCGCTTTCTGCAGAACTTTTGTGTCATCGGACTTGGATAAATTTGCTAAGCGAAAAGGTTTTTTAAGTACTTCCGAAAGAACAAGCAAACGATTGCTAAGGCTCTTGGATCCGCCAATATAAACAGAGCCGGTAATTTGTTTTTCTGGCGGAGAGATCCGGATCATTTTAATAAGTCATTATAAAATATAAATGCCTTTTTAACCTGTACTTCAGTAACAGGAATATCAAAGTTACACGAACCGATTTTGGACGGCAAAGAAAAGAAATACTTACCCTTTAAATTCTTTTTATCGTTTTTAAGCAGATCTGTAATGTGTTCCAGATCTAAATTAAAGAAAGGTTGTGGGTTAAAAACCGAAATCAACGTATCATATATCTCAGAAAGAACAGATTTAGAGATTAATTTCTTCTGAAATGCAATATGGCTTTCTATCAACATTCCTGCCACGATGGCCTC
Source organism: Bacteroidia bacterium (assembly GCA_016788025.1). Classification (GTDB taxonomy): domain Bacteria; phylum Bacteroidota; class Bacteroidia; order B-17B0; family Aurantibacillaceae; genus Aurantibacillus. The sequence goes on along the minus strand of JAEUTM010000568.1, from coordinate 7,374 downwards.
ACCATGGAATAGTTCTTTTGCGGTACCGAGGAACAAGGTTTCTAAAGCATGACCAATACTATGACCAAAATTCAGGATTTTTCGCAGGCCTTTATCAAAAGGATCTTTAAGAACAATTTTATTTTTGAGGCCGATACTTTTGTAAATAATGTCTGTGGTTATGGTAATGGATTCCTTTTTCAAATTCTTCCATAAAGCGGAGTCAGAGATCAAAGCTATTTTATAGACTTCAGCAAGCCCGTTTTTCAGATGTCTGTCATTTAGGGTTCGAAGGAAGTCGGGATAAACAAAAACACTCTTTGGTTGCGCAAAGCTTCCAATTGAATTTTTCACCCCGTTAAAGTCGATAGCGGTTTTACCACCAACGCTGGCGTCTGCCATCGCAAGTAAAGAAGTAGGAATATTTATAAAGTCGATTCCTCTTTTGTATACAGAAGCAGTGAAACCGCCCAGGTCACTTACCACTCCCCCACCGAGGTTTATCAATAAAGTAGATGTGTCAGCGCCTTGCTCAAGCAGGGTTTGCCATATATATGCGCTAAGTTCTATGGATTTTGATTGCTCTCCGCTCTCAATTTCTATTATTTCTGCTTCCGAGAGTTTTTGACACTTCGTAATGAGAATCGGGAGGCAATACTGTAAAGTGTTGTCATCGCAAAGAATATAGTAAGAAGTATAGTGGTTTTTCAGTAAAAAAGCAGAAAGTGATTTTAAGGCATCTGAACCGATGATTATATTATAGCCGTTTGATTTTAAAACTGACATGCTCTGTGAAATTAAGCAATATAAAATTAGGAGCTAAGCCAGTTTTTGAGGATGAGCTCGCCGTGTTCAGATAAAATGGATTCAGGGTGGAACTGCACGCCCCTCACATCGTATTTAATATGGCGCGCAGCCATAACCAGGCCTTTCTCGTCAATTGCAGTAATCTGAAGTTGATCGTTTATTTTGGTTTCGTCAATTACCCAGGAATGATAGCGACCTGCCTTAAATTGCGTCGGGCAATCACTAAATAGAGGATCTCTGTTAATAATCCTTACCGGAGTTGCCATGCCGTGGTATACATTGTCAAGATTTTTAAGTGGACAATCAAAGGCTTCACCAATTGCCTGGAGGCCTAGGCAAACTCCAAATATGGACCTTGATTTATAGAATTCTTTTATCAGCGCAGGCATTATACCCGCTTCGGAAGGGATCCCCGGACCTGGTGATAGAAGAATTTTGTCGTACGCAGATACCCCTTCCAGACTTATTTGATCATTTTTTACTACATCGAAGTTCAGGCTACTGGTTTTTTCAACCAGGTGCACGAGGTTGTAGGTAAAACTATCATAGTTATCCAGAATTAGGAGGCGCATTTATGCGAAGTTAACCATTTTAAATGCTCGCATCCAAAACGGGAAACGCTTCGTATATTCTATCAGACATGATAAAAGCCATTGTATACACCTTTTCGTTTTTTCTCATTTTAACCGTGGCCCATTTCAAAACTCAGAAAAGAGCAAAGATTTTTTTGCCTCTTGGCGACTCATACACCATTGGAACTGGCGTCGCCGAAAACGAATCATGGCCACAACAATTGTGTTTAAAATTAAAGGAAAGTGGGATTGAGTATAGACTGCCAATCAATCCTGCAAGGATTGGTTCCACAACCGCTGATCTTATCCGCGACGAATTGCCTTTACTTAAGAAACGAAGTAAACCCGATTTAATCTCACTTCTCATAGGTGTAAATGATTGGGTGCAGGGTATTGACGGGCAAACATTCAGAAAAAACCTTGTGACGATTCTGAACGAAATGGAACGACACCTGAACACGAAAGGGCAGATTATAATAATCACAATTCCCGATTTTGGTAAAACCCCTGCGGGGAAACGTTATGCCAGAGGGAGGGATATCAGCAAGGGAATTTCAGAATTTAATACAATTATTAAAGAGGAAGCAACAAAACGAAATTTAATGATAACGGATATTTTCTCTCTTTCGCAATTAATGGAGAGTGACAGCTCTTTGGTGGCTGGTGACGGCTTGCACCCATCTGCTAAGGAGTACGCTTTATGGGTAGAACTAATTCTTACAAACATGTTGCAAGAGCACAAATAGAAAAGGCGGTTAAAAACCGCCTTCTGATAGAAATTTTATTTTTCAGGTACCCAGATCTTCGAAACTCACATCGGAACCTTTTGATTCACCGGAACTATAGTTGGTTGCAACTTCCGGTGCGTTTTCTTTAATATGATGGATTGCTTCATTCAAACCTTCGATAAATTTCTCGAAATCCTCTTTATATAAAAAGATCTTGTGTTTTTCGTAAGTAAACTTGCCATCTGTACCGAAACGTTTTTTGCTTTCAGTGATGGTTAGGTAATAATCGTTACCACGAGTGCTTTTCACATCAAAAAAGTAAGTACGCTTACCCGCTCTGACAGATTTTGAGAACAAATCGCCCCTTTCATTTTTTTCCAGTTCTTCCGACATAATTTATAGTTTGAATTGAACAAATATTATAAAAATCTTTACAGTTTAATCAAGCTGTTAATAATTTAACATTATTGTTAATAGTCACAAAAGCAAAAACCCCTGTTTTAGCAGGGGTTTCGAATGGATTGTATTTCGCCGTAACTACGACTTTGGTTCTTTTCTGACTTCTTTTATATTCTTTGCTGAGTCAAACATTTTTTGAATGGCCTCTTTACCGAAGGGATTTGCTTCGGTGTCTTTTATGTCTTCAAAACTATAATCAGATTCACCGATCTTCTGATTAACAAGAAAATGAAATTCAGGTTCTACAACCTGGCTTTCCCACATAATGGCAGTCGGTTCATCGGTAATCATATTTTTAAGCTTATTTACTTCGTCATCTTTAAGATCTTGTTTCTTCATATTGATGTCGGCGGCCTGCTCGTTGATGCTTATCGCAAAATTCTTTCCAACTCTAATATCCAGGGCACCATTACTTTGTTCAGTTACTGTAAGTTTTGCTGCAACTGTATCGGGAACAAAAATCGCAAATGGTTTTCCATAACGATTCAGGTTTAAGGTATGCATTCCCTGCGGCGCAACAATCTCTTCATTTTTTTTTGATCCGCATGACATCATCACGCCTATTAACGCAAGTGGAAGTATTCTGAAAATTGTTTTATACATGGTATTTTGTTTTTAAGATTTAAGTGTTGCGGCTTTGCAATGTAAATATAATAAACAGATCACAATGTAAATTGATTTGAAGCCAAACAAAAGGCCCGTACCGGATTCCAATGCGTATCGGAGCGGTACGGGCCATAAACAAAAAACCCCCCGCTTTGCGGAGGGTTTTTAATAGCTGCTTACTTTTTCTTTTTAGCTGCTTTTTTAGCTGCTTTTTTAGGAGCTGCTTTTTTCGCTTTTTTAGCTGCTTTTTTAGGAGCTGCTTTTTTTGCTGCTTTTTTTGCCATGGTTTCTTGTTTTTGAGATTTGTTGATACGAAGTAAATAAATTATTTAGTGTTATCTAATTATTAAGGGCTTATTTTTTCAACACCATTTTGTTGAAATTGTTAATAGCGAAAATAAAAAAACAGATTTGGTTTCACGGTATGGAAAATGAAAGTGATTTTATTTTTATCGAACCTCTGAATCCATTGATTTTACTGATGTTTCGGAGGTAGCTTAATTTGATCATCATTAATGCGGATCAAAAAAACGAAAAAGAGAGACAAAACTCTGCGATCACTCTTTAAATAAAACTTCTTCCTCAACTTCCCAGTCGGAGATCACTTTTAATTGTTTGGAGTGAATAATGACTTTTTCTGGTTGTTGTTGCTTCATAAAATCTCCACTATCCCATTTTTTATTTTCATTGTCGTCGAAGATAAGTTTTGCCAGGTATATCCCTGGCGGAAGCTCAGTAAAATCAATACTTACAACGTTCGTTGAAGAAAGTGAAGGAGCAAAAGAGCTTTCTCTTATGACCTCTTCTCTTTCGTTGATTAACTGCAAAAGATAGGGCCGTTTTTTAGTTACCAGGATTTTAAGGGTCAGTTTTCCAAAATCTGAACGGGCTTTGGCCTTAAAATTAAAAATCGCACTGTCATTCGACACCTGCTTAACATCGAAGAATGCATTTGTGTCGATTCTAAGAGTGTAAGCTGTGCCTTCTTTAAATATGTTGTCAATTTCAAAGCTGTTAACGGTTTTCCAATGTCCCTTAATTGTTTTCAGCACAACAAGCGAATCTTCTTTCGATGTTATGTGGATACGCGAAAGATCTTTTGTAACAGTATCCATCCACGTTGGGAAGTTTATTTGCACCTTGCCCATAATACCTAAAGAGCCGGATGATACGTTGCTGCTAATCGTCTTCAATCTTTTCCTGGTGTTTGTCGGAATTTTTGGGAGTTTTAATTTGATTGTATCAATCTTTTCTGAGCCTGATATTTTTAAACTGATCTTTAAGGAATCCTGAACGTCTTTATAATAGAATGACACGGTATCCTTTTCAATGCCCTTGTTTACTTCAGTAATCTTTTCCTGGTCTGAACCGTTTAAGGTAAGGAGTTCGATTTTTGTTTTTTTGTTTAAGAGCAACTGGCTGAATCCGTAATATGGATTTGACACCTTCTTAATATATGCCCTGGGGGAAACTTCCTGGAAAAGTTTCAATTGGACAGACGTATCGCTCTCCAATTTAAGAGGTGAAGGGTAAAATGCAATTTTTTCGGTTTCGCCATCGTAAGTGCCATTTTTATTCTTGTCCCAGAAGGCATACAATCTAAACGTTTCATGCGGGAGGTTTTTGAAATCGAATTGCCCGTCCTCGCCGCTTCTTGATATATAATCGGCTTCCTTTTGAAAGACTGTACTGTCCGTTTCTTTGGAGTTAGGATAAAGGCCAATTAGAATATATGAAGAGGGTTTATTATTAAAGGCGTCGGTTACGGTTCCCCGTATCTTTATAGAGTCAATAAAATCTCCGGTTGAAAATACGTAGTCGAATCCGTTAATTGAATTAGATTCGTTCATATCGGCGATCGCTCTTCCGAAACTGATTCGGTAAGTTGTATTTGGTTTAAGCTCTTCCTTTTTAAGTTTTATAATTACTTTTTTACCTTCTGTAGTGATTTCAGGAAGGGTTTTAAGTTTTGGAGAAACAATGAGCTGGCTATTGAGATTTTTAAGTTGAACATATTCATTAAAACTCAACTCTATCGTTTCCGAATTAAAGCGGATCGCATTTGTGTCGGGAACTGATGAAACAAGTTTAGGGGGAACAAAGTCTCGTTGACCCCCGGTTAGAGGAACAATTTGCGCGCAACTCCATAAAATAAGTAAGATTGCACTTACAATTATGTAACGTAATACACGGCGCATAGCCTAAGGGGCAAAAATACTCACAATATTTCAGATACAGTTTAAGTTTAGAGGTTCACAGGAATGGTTTATCTTTATAGCAGCTTGTTTTACTATTATTTAGGGATATTTAAGAAACTCAGTCTGGCCAAATGCCTCAACTATCTGAAATTGCTGTTTGGCTTTTATTATTCAAGAGTTATTGGCAAACCTAAACAATTTGGTATGCCTGTATATATAAGTATAGAGCCTACCACCAGCTGCAATCTCAGGTGCCCACAATGTCCAAGCGGATTAAGAGAATTTAGCAGACCTACAGGCATGTTGCAAACTGAAATGTTCCATAATACCATTAACCAGCTTAGCAAACATCTTCACAGTCTTACATTTTATTTTCAGGGGGAACCATATCTTAATCCTTCTTTTTTAAATATGGTGGAACAAGCTAATGCAAAAGGCATCTATACCATTACAAGCACAAACGCTCACTATATGTCCGCTGAAAACGCGCGAAAAACGGTGGAGAGCGGCCTGGACAAACTTATAATTTCGGTTGACGGAACGACTCAGGAAGTGTATGAACAATATAGAAAGGGGGGACAACTGGAAAAGGTTATCGAAGGCACAAAAGAAATTCTTAAACAAAAGCGCCTTCTTAAAAGCCGTTCTCCTTATGTGATCTGGCAGTTTGTGGTGTTCAAACCTAATCAACATCAGGTAAATGAAGTGAAACGTATGGGAAAAGATCTGGGAGTTGACGAGGTAAAAATAAAAACAGCACAGATTTATGATTTTGAAAATGGCAATGAGCTTATACCAGACATTAACCGGTATTCGCGGTATCAAAAAAACGAAGAAGGAAATTATCGCATCAAAAATAAATTATTGAACCAGTGCTGGCGGATGTGGCAAGGCTGCGTCGTAACATGGGATGGCAAGATCGTGCCCTGTTGTTTTGATAAGGATGCTAAGCACACCTTGGGGAACCTCGAGAAAGAAAGTTTTAAAACCATCTGGCACTCCGAATCATACAATCATTTCAGGAGATCCATCCTTAAAAGCCGTGACCAGGTTGATATTTGTACAAATTGTACCGAAGGCACCCAAGTTTGGTCCTGAACTACCCTTCAGCTCCAAAAATTGTTTTAATAGCTTCCTTGTTTTTCTGAAGGATTATTTTGCGTTTCAGGCTTAGTTTAGGTGTGATTTCTCCACCTTCAACCGTCCAGCTGTCGTTAATGAGCTGTTGTCGTTTCAGCTGTTCAAAAGGCGCCAGGCTTGCGTTCACCTTTTTAACATGGTCGGTAATTATTTTTTTCAGTGCTTCGTGATGAAACATTTCTTCGTGGCCTTTCCATTCTATCGAGTTCGCGGCACAGTATTCCTTAAAACGAGACATCGAAGGAATAATTAATGCTGATACAAACTTCTCAAATTCGCCAACAACAATACACTGTTCAATGAACTTGCATTCCTTTAATTTATTTTCAATGGCAACCGGCGAAATGTATTTTCCGGAGCTCGTTTTAAAAATCTCTTTTTTTCTGTCGGTAATTTTCAGAAATTTTCCATCCACTATTTGTCCAACATCGCCGGTGTGGAACCACCCGTCTTTGTCGATTGCTTCAGCTGTTGCCTCAGGATTTTTGTAATAGCCCATCATCAGGCTTGGACCTTTCATTAATATTTCGCCATCTTCTGCAGCGATCTTCACTTCCGAATTTTCAACCACTGGCCCAACTGTACCGAACATGCGGCGGCTTTTTTCGATTCTGTTTACAGCTACCACCACACAGGTTTCTGTTAACCCGTATCCCTGCAGAAGATCAATACCCGCGCAATAAAATATTCTTTCCAGACGTGGATTAAGAGCGGCCCCACCGCTTACTATAATCACAATCTCGCCACCAATGGCCTGGCGCCATTTTTTATAAACGAGCATGTCGGCTATTTTTCGCTGCAAATGATACCACGGACTTTTTCCATGCAGCTCATAACCTTCGCCTATACGCATGCTCCAGTCGAAGATCTTCCTTTTAAAACCGG
>JAEUTM010000480.1 GCA_016788025.1 Bacteroidia bacterium | reverse complement strand
ATTTCAACAGGTAAAACCAATGATTCATTGTTTTGAGTATTGGTTTGGCGCTTACCCCTTTTATGCAGACGGTTACAAACTGGTAGAAGCGCCCTTTCTTGGAATGGAACATCAGAGTGCCATTGCATACGGCAACGATTATCAGCAAGGATATAAAGGTCGCGACCTGTCTAATACTGGTTGGGGATTAAAATGGGATTTTATCATTGTGCACGAATCCGGACACGAGTGGTTTGGAAACAATATTTCAGCGCAGGATGTTGCAGACGACTGGATTCACGAAAGTTTCACTGCTTACTCTGAAAATCTTTACACAGAATATCTTTTCGGTAAAAAAGCAGGAGCAGATTATGTGATCGGAACCAGACTGTCGATTGCAAACGACAGACCTATAATTGCGGATTACAACGTGAATGCCGGTGGATCGATAGATATTTATTATAAAGGCGCAAACATGCTTCACACCATCAGACAGATCGTTAATAATGATTCTCTCTGGAGAGGAATGCTTCGCGGGCTGAACAGCACATTCAGGCATCAGACTGTTAATAGCGGCATGGTGGAAGAATATATGAAGGATTTTCTGAAAATTGATTTGCAAAAGGTTTTCGATCAATACTTAAGAACAACACAGATTCCGCAACTGGAATACAAGATCAAAAAAGGGAAACTCAGTTACCGATGGACCAATTGCGTAAAAGGATTTAACATGCCGGTGAAAATTCTTGGCTCCGACAACAAAGAAATCCTGCTTCACCCTACCGAAAAATGGCAGAAAATGGTCTACGAAGGCGAGAGCCTAAGCCTGGACAAAAACTTCTACGCAAACCTAAAAAAGCAGACTAAGTAGCTGTTTTACAAGGCATTTCAAATTCTGATAACATTCAGATCACAAAATAATAAAGCCTGATACCCTCTTTGCGGTATTGTTTAAAATCGTTCTAAACAACAATTTTGTACCGCTAAATTACTTTTCAAACTATGACCATTTCTAAGACATTTACCTTGGTTGCACTGGGCAGCCTTGTTGCGTTCGGCAGCTGTAAAAAAGACACAAAAGATCCAGAACCTGAAACACCGGTAACACCTGGCCCTTCTTATTCTGTTCCTACCACTTATAACTTCAGCAATGCCGATTTTAAATCGTCAACGCAGCGCATTGCGATGCTTGGAGAGATTACTACTTACATCAGAAGCACACATACAAGCACTGCGGCGACTCAGCCAACATTAGACGCTCAGAAATTAAAAGACATGTTTTCGAACGCAAACAGCCAGTTTACTGATGCTGCATTAAACACCAGTGGCATCCAGCTTGAAGACAAAACCAGCACCACTGAAATATTTGGCTACGAATTAAAAATTAATTTCAGCGACGCAGCCCTGGCTAGTAATGAGGCTGCAGCTCAGCCAATGACAACCACAGCTTCCAAAGGTGTAAGAGGAAAAATCATTTCTCCCTCACGCGCCGTTTTAGTGGATGCGCAGGGTTTTGAATACAAAGAATATGCAGAAAAAGGTATCATGGGTGCTACATTCTATTACCAGGCGATGAGACTCCTTGATATGATTGATACTTATGACAACAGCACAGTAAGCAATGGCGGTACTGCACAGGAAAAAGCATGGGACGAAGCTTTCGGATATTTTGGGGTTCCTGTTGATTTCCCGGGCAACAAAACCGGATTAAAAAACTGGGGTAGTTATGCAAATTCCGTTGACGCAGCCATTTCATGTAATCAAACAATTATGGACGCTTTCCTGAAGGGAAGAGCTGCCATCAGCAACAAGGATAATGC
>JAEUTM010000473.1 GCA_016788025.1 Bacteroidia bacterium | reverse complement strand
GAATTTAACATTGTGCTGCCCGAATGAAAAAAAAGAGACCTAAATCATGTACCTGCTCAGTTCGAGCCGAAAAAAGAAGTTGGAACAATTATACCTGTACGCTTTTAGAGACGCATAGACAACGATTTCCTGAAGACGAGTGATATCAAGACTTCTGAGGGTATCCCCTCAAAAATAATGCCTAAATTTTTTAGCTCGATGAATCAAAGATATTCATCTATTTTGCTTCGGAGAAAAAATGAATTGTTTTCAGGACTCATTAAAAATAAAAAAACTAAAATTCACATTTCCATATTTACGGTGTGAACTGAAACCTTTAAGGTCATCCAGTTTTGTCTTAGCGCCATGCTCAATAATTAATATTGCGCCTGGATTTAATAATTTTTTTTCGAAAACAAGTTTGTGAATTTCAGGAATGTTTGGCAAGTCATAAGGAGGATCTGCAAAAATAAGATCGTATGAAGAACGGGCCGAATTTAGAAACTCAAACACGTCGCCCTTATTTGCCTGGATATTAAAATTTAATTCCTTGCTGATCGACTTTAAAAAACCTACGCATTTAAAATGTTGGTCCACTGCCACAACATCTGCAGCGCCACGTGAAGCAAACTCCAAAGAAATATGGCCCGTGCCGCTGAAAAGATCAAGAACTTTTAATCCTTCAAAATCCAGTTTATTGTTCAGGATATTAAAGAGACCTTCCTTCGCGAAATCCGTAGTTGGTCGAACAGGGAGATCTTTAGGCATTTTAATAACTTTGCCCTTATGCGAACCGCCTATAATTCGCATAGGTGTTGATTTAAGAGCGTGAAATAATGGTGATCTGGAAGCGATGAAAGCCCCTCACCTAAATGAATTGACTTGTCGTGAACGCAAAAGTTTACGTTTTTAATGTATTTTTTAATGCTCACAAAAAGTTCATCCTGCACTGGCCTCTCCCCCGCTATGGCCAAACGAACCTGTATAGGATTCAGGTTAAATTGCTCCATCATAAACAAAAGATAATATAGAATGTCTTCGTTAGTGGAATAACTGAATATGTTATAAAACAAAAGATTTTTATTTTCCCTTGCCGCCAGTTCTATAAATCCTTCTGAAACATTCAGGAAAATATTTGCCAGCGCAAGCGTGTGATGACTAAACAGTAAACTGATGTTTATTGCCCCGGCATGACGAATTGATACGTTTGGAAATAATCGCTCAATGGAGGTTGCCAATTCGGTATCTACACCATAAAAAAAATCAAGCTGGTTAAGATGATGTTTTTGAGAACGTTTGTTTTGTTCGGCGCCTGTTACGAATTGCAGTAGCGGCTTCATCTCACGGTCTAAAGCAAAAGCTTCCGGGGCCATTGTAAATTCGCTATTTAATATCGCCACATGAATCTTATCCAGTTTTTTCTGATGCAACATAAAATTATGAATCAGGTAAGAGACGGATGAAGCATTATCACCACGTGTATTTGGCGATTTATCTAAGGTAAGATGCGCCAGTTCAAATACGTTTTTATAGCCGTTGGTTGAAAGAGCGTACATAAAGGAAACGGGAGTTACCAGCAGGGAAGCGCTAAGCTTTTCGCCTGGAAGAGACTTGCCGGAAGCTTGAAACTTGGTGGTATATGCCCTTGCGTCCATAAGGGAACAAAGCTAAGATATTCTCTTTAATGGAACGCTGATGACGCAGATTTTTATAATTTACGCGTATTTACGGTAGGAAAAGAACGCTGATGACGCGGTCCCGATAGCTATCGGGACTTATGATTTTACGCTGATCATAATAAATCTGTGTTATCTGTGTAATCTGCGTCAAAAAAAGAACGCTGATTTAATAGATTTTTATGATAAAATTTTAAATAAAAAGACGCTGATTACTCAGATTTCACAAATATTGATCATATAACGTTCAAGATCTGTGTTATCTGTGAGAATCTGTGTCAAAAAAAGCAGGAAGCGGCTCAGATTTTGTCTCTATCTTTAAACGGGTATGAGCAAAGGAAATCCAATAAGTCAATTCAAAGAATTAATCCGTTCTTACCTGCCGTTTGAGCCTAACATTGACCAGGATCTTGCTATTAAAAAGATAAGCGACTTTATTTTTAGCAATGATGAACGCAGTGTGTTTGTGCTAAAAGGCTATGCCGGTACTGGTAAGACCAATCTTATTTCAGCCGTTACCAAGGCTCTTCCTTCCGTAAAATGGAGAAGTGTTCTGCTTGCTCCCACAGGCAGGGCGGCAAAGGTACTGAGCAATTATTCTCAAAGACCCGCCCAAACGATACATAAAAAAATATTTCGCAAGGATACCAACATGGAGGGAGGCATTTATTTTTCCCTTTCTGAAAATCTGCATCGTAATACACTTTTTGTTGTTGACGAGGCGTCTATGATTAGTGCGGATTCGGGTGGCGAAAGTCTTTTCAATAGCTTGCTTGAGAATTTATTTGAATACGTTTATAGTGGAGAAAATTGCAAGTTGATCCTTATTGGTGACACGGCTCAGCTTCCACCTGTTGGCAGTGACGAAAGTCCCGCCCTGAATATCAACTATCTGAAAACTGCCTTTC
>JAEUTM010000455.1 GCA_016788025.1 Bacteroidia bacterium | reverse complement strand
CGGATCATAAATGCCATCTCCATTCACATCCATATATGGTGCCATTTGATGTTGGAAGTTTCCTCCCGCATTTCCCGGATAGCTGAGAATGTCGCCGGGAATTGTAAATGCCCCGGAAGCAACTTGTCCATGGTTGACAGCATTAACAAAAGCATTAATAGAGTCGCAGTCTATTTTCCATACTTTGTTGTAAGCGCTCATCAAGGTGCCGCTTACCGCCGTAGCGTTAGTCGTGTCAAGGGGACCTGGCCAGAAATCGGTGCCGCTTTGTTTATAAGTGTTTGCAGCAACATGCAGTTGTCCTGACATATCAGTGCCTCCTATCCAGATACTGTTTGCAAACATGGCGTGTTTGCCGGATCCTGCCGGTACTTCATACGAAGGACCCCAGTTTCCATAATAGTTCCAGAACTTATCGTTGGTAGAATTAATTCTGGCCCTCACCTGATTCTTATCGAGCATCTTTGAGAAGGGAAAATTCTGACCAATAGAATTCAGGCAAATAAATGAGAGAAGTAAAAATAAATGTTTCATGATTGGGCTATTTGGTTAAGTAAAAGTATCATTACTCAAACCAGTTTAAAAAGCCTAATTCATTTTGGAATGCTTTGCCTTTATATATGGCAACAATATGAACTTAAGTGGCTGCTGCAATTTTTAAATCACAGCAAATTGCCCGAGAAAAACAATTGCCACGCAAAACAAAAGAAATGCAAGAATGGTATTAGCGATTTTTATTTGTTTTATATTGTAAAGAAAATCACCAATAAAAAAAGAAAGGGGAAATGCATAGGTGAGAATAATGTTGGAACTGTTGGCGCCAGCGGAAAAGAACCCAAAAAGAGAGAAGAAAATAAACCAGAGCAAAATCGATTTAGCTCTTTGTTTTTTTACAGTGTTGCCAAAACCATTTACAAAATTGTAAAAAATTGAAATCAAAAGCAGGAGGAAAAGACTGATAGAAAGAGGAAGATAATACTCGCTAAAGTAAGGTGCTTTTAAAACCTGGAAGTAAAGTTCAGTCGCATCAAATAAATACCATTGATTAAAATCGCTGAGATAGGCCATGCATTCGTAAATAAATACAGGAAGGAAAAAGCCAAGAAGAGCAACGATCCACTCGCGCCAGTAAAAAGGACGAAGAATGAGCAACACAATAAAAAACAAAGGAAAACTAATGATGCTTGAAATAGTGATAAACGCAGAAACGCTTAACCAGAAAGCGGCATTAAAAATATCCCTCAGAACCGTTTCGTCGCGATATGTATCCAGAAGCTTATATACGGAATAGAGGATAAAAACATTGGTGAAGATCTGGGGAGCAATCTGGCGTGGATTAACTCCAACGGTGCATAAAAGGAGATATAGGAAAACCGGAAAATAATTCTGTTTTTCCACAATTTCCTGGTTGAGGCAAATAAGGTTTACCAAAAACACACCTATGGCAATAAAAAGGTAGTTTAAGAGCGTTAGACCGAGTTGACTGCTGATTTTTTGGGTGAAATAGTTGTAAAAAAGGTTTGGATAATTGTCTTCTTCCAGGGCTATCGGCGAAAGGTAATTCAAAATTAGGGTAAGCAGGAATATTATACTGATAAGAGGTAGACCAGCCCTGAAACCCTTATTTAGCAAGCCTGCAACCACCGTTTTTTTGTTTTAAAATAATTTCTATTTTTGTAGGCGTAAACTTACAAATTAAAACCTAAGCTCTGGTTTAAATCTAAGGATAAACAGGGCTTATAACCGAAAAAAAAGAGAATTATGAAATTGCTAATCACCTGGACAGACGTTTTTAATGCAACCGGAGATTTTTTCCAATGGATTTTTAAAGGCATGACAGTATTAGGACACGGTCCCAATGTAATATTCTGGATTCTGATCATTGGTGGTATTTTCTACTGGACTATGCGTCTTTCGCGTTACAAAAAAGAAGCTTCCCGTAATTCGACTTTAGAGTAAACAAAGATCCTTTTATTACATATTGGAACCGCGGTAGAGATGCCGTGGTTTTTTATTTATAGCTTAGAGATGATCTCTGCCGCCTTTTCCAGCGTCTCGTCTTTTTTAGCAAAACAAAAACGCAACAAATGATCGTCTTTTTTCTGGCTATAAAAAACAGACAAAGGGATGGTGGCAAGTTTCTTTTCCCTTGTCCAGCGGATGGCGAGTTCAGTATCCGTTTCGTCAGTAATTTTTTTATAGGACATTAGTTGAAAATAGGTGCCGCTGCATTTAAGCGGCGTTAGGCGCGAACCCGCAGTGAGTTTTAAAAAGAGATCGCGTTTGGCCTGGTAAAAACTCTTTAGTTCGAGGTAATTGTTTTTGTCGGAAAGGAAATCGGCAAGGGCCAGTTGCAGAGGATGATTTACCACAAAAACCAGGAATTGGTGAACTTTGCGGAATTCGATCATAATTTCTTTGGGTGCGGCCACATAACCTATTTTCCAACCAGTGGTATGAACTGTTTTACCAAAAGAAGAAACGATAATAGATTGCGCAGCCAGGGTTTTGCTTAAAGCAACGCTGCAATGTTTGTTTCCGTCAAATACCATATGCTCGTAAACTTCATCGCTGATTACAATAATATTTGTTCCGCGTACAATATTTTCCAATTCGATCAAATCCTGCGCTGTGATAATCGCGCCACTTGGATTGTGCGGAGAATTGATCATAATAGCCCTGGTTTTTGAATTAATTTTTGAACGAATATCGTTCCAGTTGATTGAAAAATCCGGGCTGTTTAAGGAAGAATAAACAGGAATTCCACCATGCACTTCAATGGACGGCACATAACAATCGTAGGCAGGTTCTATAACAATAACTTCGTCACCCGGTTGAACAAAGGCGGCCAGCGCGGTATAAATAGCCTGTGTTGCCCCGGCAGTAATCGTAACTTCTGTATCTGGATGATACTGTGCGTTGTAACATTCCGAAATAATTTCGGCTACACACTCACGAAGCTGCTGAGTTCCGGTCATGGGAGCGTACTGGTTAAATCCATTTTTTATATACTGACCTGCAAGTTCAACCAGTCTCGGTGAGCAATCAAAATCCGGAAAGCCCTGCGAAAGATTTATCGCATTATTCTCACGCGCCAGTGCACTCATGGTGGTGAAGATTGTTGTGCCTACATTCGGCAACTTGCTGTTAATTTGCATAGTTATTTTTTTGCGGATTGGTACGTCTTCGGATCAAGAATAATTAAGGTGTAGATAGAATAACGTTCATGGATCTCCACACACTTGAAAGCTTTTTTTATTTTTTCCCGTGTCGGATCCCAGGACACAAGCACCACGTCACCCTTTTTTAGTTCATTAAAGGACTTAAAACCTGTATTTACTTTTTGACGTTTCAGAATCTCAACGTAAAAATAAAGCGGTGCGTTATAGTCTTCGTAAACAACGTACTTATTATGCATGTGAACATTTCCCCGAGTCGCATCCTTAAGATAAGCCATTACATGATAATAATCTTCTTCACCCTGGGTTTCAGACGGCGAATAGGTTCTTGACCATACCTGGCGGTAGGGAGTAATAAATATGAGGAAGAGAAAGAGGTAGGGAACTACATTTCGTGTTAGTGTTTGCAGAAAGGCAGGAGTTTCTTTAAGCCACCTGAAAAAAAGTTCAACAATAAGGGCTGTAAAAAAAGCAAACCATGGACAAATCGGCGCGTCGTACCAGGAGTATTTTGTTTTCGAACAGGAAATAATGAGAAAAAATATAAGACAGATCAGTCCAATGAATAAGGTGATTTTTTTTATCCGTTGATCTTTATTGAAAATGCCGATGAGGAAGCCACAAGGAATTAGTAAATAACGATCGGCAAAATCAAAAGAAAGAAAATTATCATAATAAAACCAGAAGCTGCTCTTGCTGTTGATTTGATCCACGAGAAATCTCCCGCCAAGTTCATTCTCTCCTACGGCTTTGATATAACCGGGGTTCTGTGATTCCCTTAAAAGATAAAAGCCCAGAACAAGAAAAACAGATGAAAATAATCCAATGTAGAAATGTTTGTTTTTAAGGAAAGATCTCAACGGTACAGTTATGATTGCATATATTAACAGTGCTGGTCCAAACATTAATATGGTAACACCTTTAGTATACACGCCAAGCGTGAACGCGGCGAAAAAGTAGTAGAGATATTTAGATTGTTTTGTTTCGCAGAAAGCATAAAAGAAAAGACAGGCCGTAGTTGAAAAAAGCACCAACAGCGCATCATAGTCTCCACTACGGGCCACGTGAAAGTTCATATAATTTGCCGTTGTTACCAAACAGAGCACCGTAATGAAGCCAAGCCAGAAATTTTTCAGGTAGCGTTTACAAAAGAGTAAAAGTGCAACAAACGTTAATAAAACGGCAAAAGCACTGGGTAAACGCAATGCAATTTCACCAGGCCCGAAAATATACATAAAGAACACCTGCAGCCAAAGCATAAGAGGAGGTTTTGTATTCCACATATCCGGATTTCCGTCATAATGAGCCACTAGATAGTCTCCATTATAAAACATCTCCAGGGCGTTCATTCCAACCCGGGATTCGTCCCAGAGTCTTACAGGTAAAGTGTCCAGGAAGCCGAACACAGGAATTGCAATGATAAGCAATAACAAAATATATTTAATAGAATCTGTAAAACGGCTCATGCTTTTACAATTGGTTCCGGCTTTGCATCAAGAATAATCAAGGTAAATACCGGCCCGCGTTCCCGGATCTCCACGCATTTAAAATGCTGCTTTATTTTTTCGCGGGTGTTATCATTAGACACCAGGATAGCGTCCCCCTTTTTAATCTCATCAAAAGACTTAAAGCCTGTATTTACTTTTTGATGCTGCAGAATCTCTACATAGAACAAGATATGCGCTTTGTATTCTTCATATACGATGTATTTATGATGCATGTGCACATTTCCGCGAAGCGCATCCTTTAAATATGCGCCCATCTGATAAAAATCCCTGTCCCAGGATCGTTCTTCGGGTGCGTAAGTAAAGCGCCAGGTTTCGCGATAAGGAATATAAAAGAGTATCATAATTAACAGGTAAGGGGTTACATTGCGTTTTAAGGATTGTAAAAGTATGGGTGCAGTTCTGAGCACGTTAAAAAACAAATCAATAAACAGAGCAACCAGGATTGCAAACCAGGGATACAAGGGCGCATCGTACCAGTCGAGTTTTGTTTTTGAAGAAGAGATGACGATAAAAAACGTGATCGTCAATAATGTCACAAACAAAGAGAATTTTTTTACGCGGGGATCTTTGCTAAATCCACCTACCAGCATTCCGCAGGGAATTAATAAATAACGGTCTGCATATTGCATGCTTATGAAGTTATTGTAATAACGCCAGAAGTCAAAAGGGTGCTCTCCCTGCGATTCCAGGAAGCGGCCGCCCAGTTCATTTTCGTGAACCATTTTAATATATGTGTCGTTTACTGCATTCCGTGCAAAATAAAAGCTTAGGATCAGAACAAAAAAGGAAAACAACCCGATGTAAAAATGTTTGTTCCTGAAGAAGTACCCAGGTGGAATTGAAAAAAGGGCATAGATTGCCAGGGCGGGCGTGAAGAGGAGTGCCGCAACGCCTTTGGTAAATGCACCAAGGGTAAGGGCGGCGAAAAACCAGTACAGGTACTTAGTTTGTTTGGTTTCGCAAAACGCATAGAAAAAAAGACTGGAAACAGTTGTAAAAAGGGTAAGCATTGCATCGTAGTCGCCAGTTCTTGCAACGTGATAACCCATATAACCGTTAGAGGTGATAAGGCAAAGCACAGCAATAAAACCAAGCCAGAAATTTTTGAGATAACGTTTGCAGAAAAGTAACAGAGCCAGACAGGTAAAAAACACTGAAAATGATGAGGGTAAACGTATGGCTATTTCCCCTGGACCAAACAAATGCATAAACAATACCTGCAGCCAGAGAATCAGAGGAGGTTTTGTGTTCCACATATCCGGTTCACCCTCAAAACGTGCCACAAGGTAATCTTTGCCATAGTACATCTCCAGGGCGTTAACGGCCACTCGCGATTCGTCCCAGATCCGTATAGGCAAATTATCCAGGAATCCAAAAATAGGAATGGCCGTGATGAGGAGAAGCAGAATGTATTTAAAGGAGTCTGTAAACCTGGACATAATTCATGTTGGGATTGCTAAAAATACGAAAAAATGAACTGCAGGTGCCTGTTAGTCTTGATAAAGATCAATTTTAAAAGTGATCGGTATCATTTTAGTTTGGAATGACCGAAAATATTTTTGTGAGATGAGTGGTTCTGAATTAAACAATAAGAACATTAAGAAGATATGATAAGTGAAAAGAATGCTGGTATTATGGATTTGGTAGAAAAATTCCAGTCCCGAATAGATTCCGGAGAATTTATTGAACCCAAAGACGAAATGCCGGATGCTTACAGGCAGCACTTAATAAGACAAATTTCGCAACATGCACACTCCGAAGTTATCGGCATGCAGCCAGAGAGCAATTGGATAACGCGTGCACCCAGTCTCCGAGCAAAACAGATCTTGCTCGCTAAAATTCAGGACGAGGGCGGGCATGGCCTTTATTTATATAGCGCTGCGGAAACATTGGGAATTTCCCGCGAAGAAATGATTTCTCAACTGCATAGCGGCAAAGCAAAATATTCGAGTATTTTTAATTATCCCGCGCTTACCTGGGCCGATATTGGTGCCATCGGCTGGCTTGTAGATGGAGCCGCAATCGTTAACCAGGTGTCATTGCAACGTACTTCCTACGGCCCATATAGCCGCGCGATGGTGCGTATTTGTAAAGAAGAGAGTTTTCACCAGAGACAGGGTTATGAGATCATGGCGCATATGATGGCCGGAACGAAAGATCAGCAGGAGATGGCGCAGGATGCGATGAATCGCTGGTGGTGGCCCTCACTCATGATGTTTGGTCCTCACGATTCCGATTCGCCCAGAACGCACAATGCGATGAAATGGAGAATCAAACGTGAAAGTAATGATGAATTGAGGCAGCGTTTCATTGATAAAACTGTTCAGCAAGCGGAAGTAATCGGCCTTAAGATCCCTGACAATAATTTAAAGCTAAACGAAAGTACTGGACATTATTCCATAGGGGAAATAAACTGGGCGGAGTTCCAAAATGTTATCAATGGAAATGGACCTTGTAACGTGCAACGGATGCAACATCATGTCAAAATTCATGAAGATGGTGCATGGGTACGCGAAGCAGCTGAAGCGTATAAAAGGAAAAGGATGAAGGAACAAAATACATATAGCGCATAGTTAAACAAATAACACCAAACTCAACATGAGTACAATAAAAAATACACAACTGGATCTCTGGGAAGTTTTTATTCAGGGAAAGTCCGGTAATCCATATGTTCATGCAGGAAGCGTTCATGCATCAGACAGAAAAATGGCGCTTCAGAATGCACGCGACACATATACGCGCCGGGGAGAAGGCACAAGTATCTGGGTTGTTCCTTCAAATTGTATTGTAGCCTCTGAGCCCGGTAAAAACGAGATGTTTTTTGAACCGAGTAATGATAAAATTTACCGTCATCCCACTTTTTACGTAATGCCAGAAGGCGCCAAACAGATTTAATCATCTTCGATACCAATATGAATACACAAGAAGCTATTTTTAATTACTGCCTCCGCCTGGGAGACAATGCCCTGGTACTGGGACATCGTTATTCAGAATGGTGTAGTCGTGGACCTATACTTGAAGAAGACCTGGCATTGACAAATACCGCACTGGACCTCATTGGCCGAGCCCAGGCGTTTCTTAATTATGCTGGACAGATTGAGGCAAAGGGCAGAAGCGCGGACGATCTTGCTTATAAAAGAGCTGAAAGAAAATTCCTGAATAATTTAATAGTTGAATTGCCCAATGGAGATTTTGCGTTCACAATGGCGCGCCAGCTTTTATTCTCGGCATATGAATTTTATTTGTACGAGGCTTTAAGTAAAAGTAAAGATCCACAGATTGCGGCTATTGCACTAAAAGGATTGAAAGAAGTCGGCTATCACCTGGAACACGCAGCAGATTGGGCTTTACGCCTGGGTGACGGAACCGAGGAAAGTCACAATCGTTATCAGTCTGCCATCAACGGTCTCTGGCCCTATACCGATGAGCTTTTTGAAATGAATGCCTCAGATGAGATCCTGAAAGAAGCCGATGTGGCGCCCGACCTTTCGCACATAAAATCAAAATGGCTGTTGAAGGTAACGGACTTATTAAGTGCAGCCAACATTAAAATTCCCGGAAACGTTTATATGCACACAGGAAGTCGCGAGGGAATCCACACCGAGCACCTTGGACATATGCTTTCGGAAATGCAATATCTGCAACGCGCTTACCCGGATGCCAAATGGTAAGAACAGATAAATACACTACAGAAAGCATAATGAAACTGCTTTCTGAGATTCCTGATCCGGAGATACCTGTGATCACGATCAAAGAACTTGGAATGCTGCAAAATGTTCGCGAGGAGAACGGGAAATATATTATTACGATAACACCAACGTACACAGCTTGTCCTGCCATGAAAATGCTGGAGCAGCAGATTCTTGAAACCTGCGCCTTACATGGAATAAAAGACGTTCGTGTAGAGTTAACCTATACGCCAGCCTGGACCACAGATTGGATTAGCAAAGAGGCCAGGGAAAAATTAAAAAATTATGGCATTGCTCCCCCGCAAAAAAAAGCCTGTTCCGCTGTTTTTTCTGCAGACACCGTTCAATGTCCGCGGTGCGGGTCGCGCCACACCGAAATTATCAGTCGTTTTGGGTCTACGGCATGCAAGGCTTTATATAAGTGCACAGATTGCCACGAACCATTTGAATACTTTAAATGTCATTAAAAAATAAGTTATGATTTATCAACGCCAGGGCCAGATACCGGATAAACGCCACATTGTATTTAGAAGTACAGAAGGAAATCTCTACCATGAAGAACTTTTCGGAACTGAAGGATTCGGGGGAACATCTTCATTGCTTTATCATCTGCATCCTCCAACCATGGTGAAAGAAATGGGTAAACCCTTTTCCGTTCGCCCTGAAATTGGCATCGAAGAGAATATGAAGGCCCTTAGCTTTACCTCTATGGAAATGGAACCGGAATCAGACTACCTGAGCAGCCGGAAAACGTTTTTCTTTAACGACGATCTTCAGGTTGGCATGATGTGTCCGGACAAATCGATGGAGGAGTATTTTTTTAAGAATGCAGATGCTGATGAGCTTTTGTTTGTACACAAGGGAAGCGGACGCTGTAAAACAATGTACGGCACTGTTGATTTTAACTATGGCGATTATGTTGTCATTCCCAGAGGAACTGTTTACATGCTGGAATTCGATACGGCGGAAAACAAAATTTTGTTGATCGAATCCTCATCGCCCGTGCGTACGCCAAAACGTTATCGCAACGAGTTTGGTCAGCACCTGGAACATTCGCCATTTTGCGAGAGAGACATGCGTCTTCCGCACTCTTTTGAGACCCATGATGAAATGGGATCTTTTAAAATCATGATCAAGAAAAAGGGACTTATCTATCCTTACGTTTATGAAAATCATCCATTCGATCTTATTGGCTGGGATGGATACAATTATCCTTTTGCAATTTCTATTTTCGATTTCGAACCCATTACCGGGCGCATACACATGCCTCCACCGATTCACCAACAGTTTGAAGGAAGAAACTTTGTAATATGCTCGTTTGTACCCAGGTTATACGATTATCATCCTCAGGCTATTCCCGCTCCTTATCATCATAGTAACATAGATAGCGATGAAATTCTTTATTATGTCGATGGTGACTTTATGAGTCGAAACAATATCAAACAAGGGCAATTTACATTGCATCCTGGCGGTATCCCTCACGGTCCGCATCCGGGCGCAATTGAACGCAGCATCGGGAAAAAGGAGACAAAAGAGTTGGCCGTGATGATAGATCCTTTTAACCCGGTAAAAATCACAACAGAAGCGTTAAAGCATGAAGTAAAAGACTATTATAAATCCTGGATGAGTTCACCGGTAAGCGTCCATTAAAAACAATTCATTATTAAACATCATTCCTATGAAAGATCTGACAGAAGTGAAAAACTACGAATACTCGGGAGAGAAAGTTTTTGAAAAGGCAAAAGATTTTCTTCCAATCAATGGAACCGATTACGTTGAGTTATTTGTTGGAAATGCAAAGCAAGCGGCGCACTTTTACAAAACTGCTTTTGGATTCCAATCCTTAGCCTATGCCGGGCTGGAGACGGGAATGAAGGACCGCGCCAGTTATGTTTTGCAACAGGGAAAAATCAGGCTCGTGTTGACCTCTTCTTTCGATCCCGATTCTGAAATATCACATCATGTAAGAAAACACGGCGATGGAGTGAAGTATATTTCGTTATGGGTGGACGATGCAACCGCGGCATACAACGAAACAATAAAACGTGGTGCAAAATCTTTTTTAGCTCCCCTGGAAGTGAAGGACGAATTCGGAACTGTGGTAAAAAGCGGAATTCATACCTATGGTGAAACCATTCACCTTTTTATTGAGAGAAAAAACTACAAAGGCATTTTTCTTCCGGGCTTCGTCACCTGGAAATCTGAATACAATCCGCCATCAAAAGGATTCAAGTATATAGATCACATGGTTGGTAATGTAGATTTAGGGGAAATGAACAAATGGGCAAGCTTTTACGAGCAAGTAATGGGTTTTGCGAACCTGGTAACCTTTGATGATAAAGACATTTCCACGGAGTACACGGCTCTGATGAGCAAGGTAATGACTAATGGTAATGGCCGGATTAAATTTCCAATCAACGAGCCTGCGCACGGAAAGAAAAAATCGCAGATCGAGGAATATCTTGATTTTTATAAGGGACCAGGTTGTCAACATATTGCCATTGCTACCGACGATATTGTAAGCTCGGTTGCAGAAATGCGAAAAAGTGGTGTGGAATTTCTTCACGTGCCAGGTGAATATTACGACACCGTTGGCAACAGGGTAGGGAAGATAGAGGAGGATCTTAAGGTTCTAAAGACCTATGGAATAATGGTAGATAGAGATGAAGAAGGTTACCTTTTGCAGATTTTTACCAAGCCGGTAGAGGATCGCCCCACATTATTTTTTGAAATTATCCAGAGGAAGGGAGCAAAATCTTTCGGGAAAGGTAATTTCAAAGCACTCTTTGAGAGCATAGAAGAAGAGCAACGCAAGCGTGGTACTTTGTGATAGCCCCATGCACGATGCACAAAAAAGGGCTGCGGGGACTTGCAGCCCTTTGCTTTTACTCCTTAGTTGTTTTCCTAACAATATCCCGGATCACCTGGTCAAGTTTTTGTGCGGAGTCTGAAATATACATCAAAAGCGCTTCGTCGCTGATGCCTGTGTCTTTGTTATTTTTCATCAGGCTGATCAGTCCCATGAGATTTGCAAGCGGCGCTCTAACCATGTGTGATTGTGTCCACGCAATTTCACGCAGGGCCTTAAGATCTTCTTTTATTCTTTGTTCATTTTGTTTTCTTTCGGTAATATCTAGCAGAATCCCTTCTATGCGAACGGGAACTCCATTTTTGTCTTTAGTGAGATGCTGTCGTTCGAGGATCCACTTTGTTTTGCCCGTGCCAGTTATTATACGGCGTTCATGTTCTACGATGCTTTGATGTATTATGTTCTTGTAAGTTTCATAATCAAAGTTCGATTGGTCTTCGGCCTGGAAAAATTGTTTTATATTTTCTAGACGCAACTGAAAAGTGTCCGGATTTAATTCAAAAATTTTATAGACTTCATCGCTCCAAATTATTTTTTCGGATATCAGATCGTTTGTCCAATATCCCAGTCCAGCTATTTCGCTGGCCATTTGTAACCTGGCGTTCATTTCGATCAACCTTTCCTGGATTTTCATTTCCGTTGAAATGTCGGTAACGGAAACTAGTTTCACGCGCTTGCCTTCAAAATCTATAGAGCATATTTTGAGCTTAACGTTAATAATTGTCCCATCTTTTGTTTTATGCTTGAAAACTTTCGGAAGCGAAAATGTTTCACTTTTTTGTGAATCAGATAGGGCCTTTTCCATTGCGGGTATTTCTTCTGCAGGTCTTATGTCAAGCAAAGTCATGTTAAGAAATTCCTCCCGCGAAAAGCCATAGTTTTCGCAGGCCGCATCGTTAACAAGCAGAAACTTTAGTGAAATCGGATCGAAGAGCCAGGTAGGCAGTGGACTGTTATTGAAGAGGGACATATATTCCAGCCTTGAATTGGCAAGATTTCTATCGGTACTTTCTTTAAGATCAATGATCCGCTGATAATAAGCCGAGATTAGGGCGATGTTTCGTTTTACGAGAATGTACAGCAGAACAGACGTGATGAATATAAAGCCAAGGCCTTTGTAGGTCTGAAGTTTGGACAGTAGCGAAACGTCCGATGTGAATATTTTAAGTACGTAGTCGGATGCATAAATGTACGTGGCACTTACGATGGCATAAGTCAGCACAATTTTAAGCGCCGGAAATTTGCTTAATTTATTTACAACATAATTCATTTTGGGTTTACTAAAACAGAAACATCCCGCTTTAAATGTTTCGAAGATCTGTGTCAAAGTAACACGGCATACGGGCTTTTTGACATGACTTTGGTCAGTTGGAGGTATGATTTAGGTCTATAGTGGCTGACATTAAAAGGCTTAAAGAAAGCCTGCCTTTTGGTGTCCCCTGAAATCGCGTTGGAGTCAATATTAATTTCTTAATTTAGTTGTTGTTGCATCACATCGGTTCTAATAAGGAAATAGTCGACAAAATCTGCCCGCTTTCAGAAAAATCTTTCCTGGAACTAAATACTGTTTTAATACGGAGATCATTTCCAAAGAGTGAACTATTTGCAAAACTGAAAACAAAGAACAATTCGGAATATATTGTTTTAGACGGCTTTTGCAGAAGTTTTTTGACGAATCCTGAAGGAGACGACGTTACCCTTCGTTTTTTTAAAGCCAATGATGTGATATCGCCCCATATTACACGCACTAAGCAAAACGTTTCGATTATTAACCTGCAGGCGCTTACCGATATTGAATTATTGGAATTTAATGCAGCCGAGTTTCTTGAACTCATGATTAAAAATTTGGAAATCCGTGAATGGGCGAATACAATCTTAAAAGAGGAACTCATGAGAAAAACAGAGAAGGAGATCGATTTGATAAGCAGTACTGCTAAAGAAAGACTTCTCAAATTCAGGAAAGATTATGCCATTCTCGAAAACCTTATACCTCACCCCATCATTGCTTCCTATCTTGGCATAACGAATATTTCCCTCAGTCGTCTCCGCGGGGAAATAAAATAGGCAGGCGACATCTTTTTATCAAATGTTAATGGACATGGAATGAAACTGCAGGAACTTTGCGGCCACATAATTCAATTAACATCATGAAAAAATTAATCAGTATTCTATTTATGTTGCTTGCATTTGCGGCAAACGCACAATCTGACACCATTGCAAAATTAAGAGAACATTACCTGGCCCTGGAAATCGATCCCGCCCCATGTATCCTGGGGGGCTATTCGTTCAGTCTTAAATACAGCCCAAAGAGATTGCCTCATTTTGCTCTTACAACTTCTGTTTACGGCTCAAAATTTCCCGACAAAATGATGAGCAAAATTAACTACGACGCAGGTTTCCGGAATTTAAAGATCGAAACCAGTTATGCTATTTTCCTTGATTATTTTATAAAGGAAGATCGTCGCGGTTTTTACGCCGGACCTTCTGTGTTTTATTACAATAAGTCGGTTAGTAACATTGCGCATAACGAAACTATTTCTTTCAGCAGTGTTTATACAAACCTGCGCGTAGGTTATGTGTACAAACCTTTCAAAAACCTGGGCTTGTATTTTAACCCCTGGATAAACCTTGGTAAAGAAAATGTGCGCGGTTCGGGCAATATAGCAAAGGAGAAAACTTTTGCTATTACGGGATTGTCTTATATAGCTGCGCTTCATATCGGTTATCAGCATATGTTTTAAGTAGTATGATCGGTGTCCTGTTCATTTACAGTTCTGTAGATAGTTTTTTCTATACACGATCTCGACATATATATAGAAAAACGCCATTTTCTGTACATGTTTCTTGAATATGTCCATTTTTCATTAAAAACTGAATATATAAGCCTTTCATATGCATTATAATGCACTTATTATTAAAATTCACCTTCAGAATACATTTTAATGCACATTTGTGCATTTTACCGCACTTTTATATAATTTTATTGGCTATTTTTACTATTTTTGTCCTTAAATATGCACTTTAAAGCACATGACGACCAAAGAAATAGGTGAGCAAATCAAAGAAAGACGTGACATTCTCCGCCTGCAGCAAAGAGATTTGGCTGAGCTCTCAGGCGTAAGCCTGCGCACGATCATCCAGGTTGAGAACGGTTCGGGTAATCCTTCTTTGGATACGCTGCAAAAATTGACCAAAGTGTTAGGCTTGGAAATGCAATTAAACATCATCAATAAATAATGGCTGCCAACGGAATAGTGTATCTCAACGATGAAGCAATCGGCACAATTACCAAAGCCGGGAAGGAATTTATTTTCCGCTACAACGATGACTATTACAACAATCCGCAAAAAAAAGCGATCAGCGTTACCTTACCAAAAACACAGCAGGAATATCGCTCCGGCGAATTGTTCCCTTTCTTTTTTAATATGCTTAGCGAAGGAGTCAACCGTAAGCTTCAGTGTCAGCAATTAAAAATTGATGAAAATGACTATTTCAGCTTATTGCTGGCCACGGGTGGAAACGAAACCATTGGTGCGGTAAGCGTAAAACAAGAAACAGAAAAATGAGTGTCGACATTCAATATTGTCCCGGATCTTTAAAGGAAGGATTTACAACCTATAGTGGTGCTGTATTAAGACGAATGTTCGATAACAAAAAAGTGCATCATGTATTGCCGTTTCCCTCTCCCGATACCGAAGGGCCTCTGCAGGAAAAATTTATGGAGAACCGCCGGCGGATTTCCATTTCAGGCGTTCAGGAAAAGCTTTCAGTAATTTTGATAAAAAATAAACTGCGACTTACCGAACAGGGCGAGCAGGGTCAGTACATTCTTAAACCCATTCCACGCGATGTAAAAAAAGTAAGCCAGGTACCTGCCAACGAGCATCTCACCATGCAGATCGCAAAACAGGTATATGACATTGCCACAGCAGAAAATGCACTTATCTTTTTCACCGATGATAAGCCTGCTTATTTAACCCGGCGCTTTGATCTTAAACCATCCGCGGGCAAATACCTTCAGGAAGATTTTGCAGCCATTGCCGGTAAAACCAAAGACAATGCAGGCTCCGACTTTAAGTACGAATACAGTTATCTCCAATTGGGCCAGCTCATTGCTAAGTATATCAGTGCTGCCGAAGTGGAGCTTGAAAAATACTTTAAGCTGATCGTCTTCAATTATTTATTTTCAAATGGCGATGCCCACCTTAAAAACTTTTCCCTTATCGAGTCGCCCGATGGAGATTATATCCTGAGCCCGGCTTACGATCTCGTATGCACGCGCATTCATGTTGAAGATAGTGACATGGCCT
>JAEUTM010000450.1 GCA_016788025.1 Bacteroidia bacterium | reverse complement strand
TTATATTGTTTGTGAATTTTCTCTTCCAGCACATGTTTACTCATATAGGTAAAACTCATGGTATCGTTAAAATCTTCCACACTGTTCTGGTATTTCTGCATCATCACAGTCATAAACTGATTGATGTCTATCAGGCCCCCTTTCACCTGGGCATGATGTGCGGCATATTCTGTCATGCCTTCATAAAGCCATAGATGCTCGCTCATCTTCGGATCGTTAAAATCAAATTCCCCGATCTCAACTGCATGAATGTTTAAAGGAGTAACGATATGAAAAAACTCGTGCGCTGCTACGTCGCGAATTTGTTGCTGGATTCCGAGACTATCAAACTCAGGCATTACGTAAAATGATGAATAAGAGTGTTCAAGCGCACCATGAGAACCAGACTGGGTTCTTTTATCGGTAAAATAAAACAAGAAAGCATATTTATTAACAGGCAATTCTCCACCAAGATAGTCGCGTTGCGTGAAAAGAAGTTCCTTTAAGGTCTCAGCAATAAAACGAGCTGTGATCTGTTTGTTTGGAGAATAATTGGCAACCAGTACACTTGTATTTGCAACTTTTATGGTTGCAGTATCTGGTAATGCATACATGATTGGTGAATCCACCAGTGCGTGATAATCAAATACCCTGATTTCATCTTTAGTCTCTCCAATCTTCAGGTCAGAAAGACCAGTGGAAGGATAAAAGCCTTTAGGTTTTTCAAATTCCAGGATAAAATTTCTGGCGGTCATCCCTCTGAAATAACCGAACATGCTATGTGTATTAATTGAGAAATTTTTACCTTCTTCAAAATTGGTACCACCTGGTTCAAAAATCACCTTCTCTTTTGTGTTTGGCAGGTCGGATTTGTCGAAGGTATCATCCACATCATAAGTTATTTTATCGATTGATGAAGCTGGAGACAATCGGTAAGTATTAGCATCTATTTTAGTGACCTTAATCGCAACGCCGTTTTTTCCTGTTGCTTTGAAATTCGAAATAAATCTCCCGAAATCATAGACTTCGTATGTACCCGGAACCATAGCAGGAAACATAAAGTCTATTTCATTCGTTGTAATATCTGGTGGTGTCAGCGTGACTGTGACTTTATCCCCTGCGACTTTATTCAGGTTCGTAGAATAATGATAGTCTCCATCGGCCATCATAAGTCCGGATACAAACAGTGCAATACAACAGGTTATTTTTTTTGTGGATTTCATAGTTCTATTTTAATATCAGTTTAAAATTCTTCCAGCGGTATTTATATAAGAAGATCAGGAAAGCGAGTATTGCCATCAAAAGCCACGAAAGAATTTCGCTGTAAGGATCTTCCTGTTTGGTTTCAAAGAGTGAGTAGGTTTTAATGACCGAGTGAGATGATGAAACCAAGACGCTACTGATAAAATTATTTGCAAAGTGAATTCCGAGCGCCAATTCCAACCCCTCATCAAGCAATACAATTACTCCCATAAACACAGCAAACATACAATAATAAGTCAACATAATGGGCCAGCCATATTGCGTCACTTCAGGATTACTCATATGCGCCAGACCAAAGACCAGCGAAGTGATGACTAACGGAATGATTCCATTTTTAAAAATCTGTGATAGTCCCTGCACAAGGTATCCGCGAAAAATAATTTCTTCAATGCTCGTCTGGATTGGCATAAACACGAGCATGATTAAACAGGACACCAGCATACCCAAAGGATTAAAGGTGAGTTTAAGATCTCCACCCGCGAAGAAATATTCGAGGAATACTAATATTGCTATCATCGAACCCCATACGGTAAAGGCAAACCAGAATCGCCTGAACCTGAATTTTTCATAACCACTTAACACGGAAATCAGGGGCTTTTTATGGATTAATCTTAAACCGAGAAAAAAACCTAAAAAAGCAAATACAAACATGCCAAGTTCCAGCAGGAGTATAATATTCTTATCCATGCGCAGGGCTTCGCTATCAAAGAGAAGGTTCGAATTTTCAAAAATCTGTTCGCGTGTGTAGCCGTTGTTCAAAAGAGCATCCATCAGTGGGAACAGGATAATTGACTGAAACAACACATAGCCGGTTACCAGGAAAGTGAGTGTCAGAAGATACATCCATACCTGGTTTGCTCCGTGAACCACTCCGGAATTAAGATAGAGATTATTAAAAGGAAGGCTTTTAGCTTTTTTTTGCGGATTTAGCTCGTCCAAAACGTCCATATAAAAGGCTTCAAATGCTGATTATTCTTATTTTTGAGCCACATAAATGTATGGCTTTTTATCCAGAACGCGGCGCACAGTCAGTTAAAAAAAATAAAGGTGTTTTGAGCATTGTGACAATTTGTGCATTTGTCATTTTTATGCAAGCTTGCTCGCCAAAAAAAGATGTAAAGTACCTGGCAACTGAAGAAGACCTGGGTGAAGCACTAGTCTTTGATCCGGTTCTTTCCCGCGACAGCTCGCTGAGCTGTGCCGGTTGCCACAAACCCGAATTTGCTTTTGCCGATAATACGGCATTGAGCAACGGTGTGTTTGGTCGGCATGGAAAACGAAACACTCCTACTGTAATGAACCAGGGTGCCCGGAATTTTTATTTTTGGGATGGAAGAGCCGAAACACTGGAAGAACAAGCCCTGGGGCCTATGGAGAACCATGTGGAAATGGACTTCCCTTTAACGCTGACAATCCGCCGTCTGCAGAAAAATGAAATGTATAAGCAGGCTTTTTATCGCATCTACGGCGAAGCGCCGTCAAAAGCACGACTTGCTGAAGCCATAGCAGCTTACGAGAGAACTTTGGAAACCAGCAATACCATTTTTGATTCTTACGTAAGTGGTAATGATACGACTCTGATGTCGGAGAGCGCTAAACGCGGACTCAATATATTTAATACAAAGGGAAAGTGTTTCGATTGTCATTTTGGTGTTGATTTTACGGGCAGCGACCGATTCAA
>JAEUTM010000410.1 GCA_016788025.1 Bacteroidia bacterium | reverse complement strand
TGGTGCTTCTAAGACATCAACAGCTCAGAATCCTGTGAGTTTCTATAAAGATGGCGGTACATTTACAATTTCACTCATCACCACAAATTCTTATGGCTGTAAAAACAAAAAAGATGAGGTCATTACTGTTGGAGATCCCCCTGACGTTGATGTGTCCAATGTACAGGCCATATGCAGGGGAGAAAAGGCTCAGCTTTTTGCCAGCGGAGGAATCGCTTATCAATGGGCGCCACCGCAAACATTGGACATCGCGAACATTTATAATCCTGTAGCAATTCCTCCTGTAAGTACCGAATACACAGTGGACATCACTACCAGTCAAATGAATGCTGGCAAGAATTGTGAGTTTGTTCTGACAACAAGTGTAACGGTTGACGTGTTGTCAAATGTACCCATTGCAGCCACAGCAACTCCCGTGTTGATTACGGCAGGGGATAACAGTACCTTAATATACATTGGAGAACCTGGCGCAACCGTGAGGTGGTTTCCGCTGAATAGCACAAGCCCTGCTATAGGTTACACGGTGACAGCCAGTCCCGACCATCCAACAACTTATACAGCTGTTGCTTCACGAGGAGCTTGTGAAGAAGATGTAACAGTGCACATAGATGCTTATACAGCCGGTTGTTTTCCTAAGGATGCATTTATCCCTAATACCTTTACACCAAACGATGACGGGGAAAACGATAGGTTCAGGGTTTTAGGATTTAAGATAGATGAGGTAAAACTTTCCATTTACAACCGTTGGGGTGAAAAGGTTTTTGAAACCAACGATCTGAGCGTAGGCTGGGACGGTAAGTATAAAGGAAAGCCCGCAGATGTTGGGGTTTTTGGCTGGTATCTAACCGCAAAATGCGTCAACGGGGAAGAGACCTTTATAAAGGGAAATGTGACCCTGATAAGGTAAAAAGAGCCTTAATTTCACCGATTATTTTTTAAAAATTAAAAAAATCAGTACATTTGCCACCTCAAAACGGTAGGTATAGCTCAGTTGGTTAGAGCATCAGATTGTG
Source organism: Bacteroidia bacterium (assembly GCA_016788025.1). Taxonomy (GTDB): domain Bacteria; phylum Bacteroidota; class Bacteroidia; order B-17B0; family Aurantibacillaceae; genus Aurantibacillus. The sequence goes on along the minus strand of JAEUTM010000410.1, from coordinate 6,303 downwards.
GTTCTGAGGGTCGTGGGTTCGAATCCCATTACTTACCCAAACAAAACAAATTAACCCCGCGCAGCGGGGTTTTTTTATTTGTATCAGAACTGAATTAAAAGAATGATGAATTTTTAAATTCAAAGCACATTGTTCAGCGAAATCAATAACACATTGAACTACAAGCGTATCTCGCTACTAACATTTCTCTAACCATCTTTGTGTTCAAAATCAAAGTTTATTCTTATTAACAATGAAAAGTCCTCGGAAAGCTTGTTGGCAAAGGGTCTTGTAATGTCAATATTATTTATCCACAAAATATGCGTATACCCTTAAACTTAATGCTCTACAGATTGAATTAACTTAGCATTCAATAAAAAAATCCTCCAGTGCCGAAAACAAAGAAGGATTAATTTATTGCAACGTGGCGTAGTTTATTGGTTAGAACACTACTCTGATATAGTAGAGAACTTGGTTCAACTCCAAGCGCCATTCAAAAGCGAGCCCGTGTTAAGCGGGCTTTTTTATTTCGCAGAACAAATATATTTCAGTCTTAGTTACTTTTTACATGGATTTTTAAACTAATAAGATTTATACGTGTTGAAATTCAGAACTTTAGTTGCTCAGATTATATTTCTTTTTAACAGGATTAAAATCTTAAAACAAATTGTTCCGAAATACTAATTCAAAAATATTTATTTTTAGCACTCAAAACCCTTAACCCTTACTTTACTGCTCTTGAATATGCGCTTAATTCTGGCAAAATCAATCTTGATTCTATATCTGTTTTTAATGGCCGATATTTCATGTGGTCAAAGTTTGGTTGGAGCAGTTGCGTTTAAAGGCGGTTATCGTCACACTCCATCAGGCTCATGTGTAAATAACAGAGGCGAAATTTTCTACAGTTCAATGGAGTGGTTTTCCGATTCGGTTTTACTCTCTGTTTCCAAATACAGTTCCGATCTGGTAAAAAAAGAGTGGACCGCTACCTGGCGCTGTGACACAGCGGTTAAATGGTATTTTTTAAGAACGTTCTGTGATAATGTTGGAGACCTATATCTTTTATATTCTAAGAATTTAAAGACAAATCCTGAGTTGAAGACTTATGTCTATAAACTCAACCGGGAAACAGGTGATACAACCAGGATAATTACACTGGACGGCTCCCTGGGTGAAGCTAAGTTCGTTTCTTCTGGACAATTATATTTGCTGGAGTGGCTTACAAGTGACCTGCCTTCTGCAGTATATTTGATGAAAATTGATCTAAACGGTTTTAAGATCACATGGCAAAGGAAAATAAATTTTTCTGTCTCTGGTCTTTTTAGCTTCATTGAAGAGGGAGATGGGGTAAGGCTTTTTAATTATTTTCACTCGGCCCCGCGTGTTGATGATAATTTTATCGAAGGCAAGAATATTGCCGGCCCTTTATCAATTCACTTTTCGTCTGAAGGCCAGGCAACGCTTAAGCCCATCGCTCCTTTTTGTTGCGAATACGGTTTTGGCGAAGTAATTATTAATCCTTACGGAGACTATTATACTTTGGCTGCTGTTTATCGAACAACTATTTTTGGGAACGACACAATTAAAGCAGGATTAAACTATCTGGGTTCCGGACTGCTAGGTATAGAAGGTTCATCAGGTTTTGTAAAGAAGGCAGCGGGAATCACTCCATACCAATACTATAGTTTTGGAAACATTATTTGGGACAAAAAGGGAATTCTTGGATCTTACAGTTCTGCTACCCGTTCATACTGGCCGGGAACTACCAGGTTGGCACTTGTTGATCCCTGGGATTTAAAAGAAATATGGTCTAAGAAGATGCCAGGGTTTATTATGGATTTATTACCCGACGGACAAGGTAATTTATTTGTGATAGGTGATTTTGATAATTCCATAAATTTTGAAGGTCAGATCTTCGAAACAAAGGGAAGGGGCTACTACATCAGTAAGTATGACATAAACAAACTAGAACTTCCTGAAGGACCCGAAAAAATTGGCACTGCAAGCGTATTCCCCAATCCCTTTGATGACGAGCTTACCATTTATTTTGATCGCAAAGTAAAATCATTGACTATAAAGGTATTCAACAGTCTTGGCCAGGTACATTCCGAGTATACAGGAATAAAAAGCAGACTAAAGTTAGACACCGAATCCTGGGACAATGGCACATACTATTTACAGATCAAAGAAGAAGGGGAAGCGCTTGTAACAAAAAAGATTCTTAAGGTCGCTAAGGAGTAGTTTTTAACTGCTCCGTCAAAAACAAATACTGCTCCGGGAAATGATGTTGCCAGATGTTCGGATTCTCAGGATCGTTACTGAATTTTGAAAAATATGCTTCATCCGCGTAAAGAACGATAATGTTTCCTGTTCTTACATAATAGTTGCTTGGATAGAATTCGGGGGTTACAAAACCAGGGATCTGTTTTTTAACCGACTGTGAGACCATTTTGCCAAGATACTTTTGGTAGTTCTTCATGGCCTTCAAACTTGGTTTGCTCATTTTTTTATAAACGTGTTTTAAAGCCATGTTCTTTGGGAATTTTTGTTTGCGAATTATCTTTTTCGCACCTTGAAATGGATTTACAGCTGTATAATCGTTAACAGTTTGCAGGCTAAAAGGTACGTCAGGTACCCAATCTGCTGTGTTTACTACATTGTAAGCCCAGCCTCCTTCGGTAAGATGTTCGTAATCGTAAGCAAAAAATAAATTACCAGGCTTAGGACCGGCACTGCAATAGGTTTTAAAACGAATGTCGCTCGGTAATTTTTTTTCAGATTGTAAATGATAAAGATAAGCCGTGAGCAAAAATGTAATTCCACCACCCTGACTATGACCGGTAAGAATAAAATCTTTAATGCCGGTTTTATAACAGGAATCTATTTTGTGAACCACTGATGTAGAGAGGTGTGCCATTGCGACTAACCAGCCCACATGTACCGCCGCGTTCGGATGATCTGCCAGAGTGTAACTGAATTTAAAATCCTTACTTAACTGTAATTCTCCTTTGGCCGGTACCATTGCAGCATACAGGTTTGCTAAAAAGCTTGCGCCCGTAGGAATACTGCCCTGAACCGCAATTAGTGCCACCTGTTTTTGTTTGTGGATCCAAAGATCCCAGATATTATCGAAAGCAAGCCTTGGCGAACGGTAAACATAATTAAAGTCCTGAGGATCGGCCATTGTGGAATGCTCTGCCCACTTGTTTACTTCGAAATGTGCTTTGTAATTAATCTTCAGGGTTTCAATGTACTCTGATTTATCGAAGCCGGGTTTAAGGATTTGTGACTTACTGGTATAGACGAGGCAAGTGACAAAAATTATAATTTTAAAGTGGGCACGCATAGATGGATAGTTGTTTAATTAGAAATAGGAATTCTGATTGCTGAATATTTCGAAAGTTGGGTTTGTTTTTTGGTTTTTTGCAGTTTTTATATTGGTTATCGTCTTTCTTTAGTTTGTTTTTGAAAAAAATGATCTTCGGCAATATCAAAAAAGATTTTATCCTGGTGTTGTCCAGAAGACATAAAGGATGTGATAAGAAATAAGCCAGTCAGGATAAACCTCATTCGGGATAGATTAAAGATAAAGAAGATAAACGATGTTTACCAACACCCCAAAAAATTGTTATCTTAGTCTGATTCGTGACTAAACCAAGATCGATAATCGTTATCATATTGTGTCCTTTAATTTTTGCGACTTGCAGGAAAAAAACAGAGATAAAATTTGTGGTCTTTAATCCTTATACTCAGCAATATGTACCCGGCGCCCTTATAGGTATCTATGAAAAACATAAGGCCGGCCCTTTCAGCGGATGGGGGAAACAATACAGTCATATCGACCTTGTTGCCTCCGGAATTACAAATGAGCAGGGGGAGTTGATTTTTCAGAGAGAGAAACTACGAAATGACCTTGACTACGGTTTCCGTTTGTTAAGGATATGGGGAGATCCTAATCCAAGTTATGATCCGGCGGGGGCTTTAGAAATTTCTCCTAAGCGGGGAAACCTAATCCGTTTCAGTGATAAAACAAAGGGTTCAGCAACCATTAGGATTACTAAGCTATTTCAACCAGCAGTCGCAGGAGATAGTTTGATCATTTTATTTAACTGGTTTGATTTACCAGATCCTTTTAATAAGACTTCAGTTAGGGGTGGTGGTTTAAATGGTCTACAATACGTTTATGAAGCCGGGGGAACAATACAAGGTGACCAAACAATAGAAAGTGGAGCAGAGCAGGTTTTTGGAAAAGCTAAAATGACCATCAAAAAAAGAAAACAGGGGAACGTAACAATCACTAATCACATAATCCAATTCTATCCAAGACAAACCACAAGAATTGATATTGAATGGTGATATGGCTCACTTTATCTCCACCCTCTCACCTAGAAACTTAGGTTCCGTTCCGATCAAAAAATCAACAAACACTTTTACACGAGCAAATTTCTCTCTAAGCATGGTTTTAAAACCCGAGTATTGATTCACATCTTCTGCATTGTATCCAATGGCTTCTAGGTTGCAATGCCTCGCAATATAAATAGCACGTCGGTTATGGAAGTTTTGTGAAATAACGGTAAATTGTTTTTGTCCGAAAATCTTTTCAAGGCGAACTACGGAATCGTAAGTTCGGAAGCCGGCGTAGTCCAGGTAAATTCTGTCTTCGGGAATCCCTTGTTTCATCAGTTCTTCCTTCATGTCCATAGGTTCATTATAATTTTTTCGGCTATTATCGCCGCTTATCACAATTACATCAATTTTGCCGGCTTTAAAAAGATCCGCCGCTGCCTTAATCCTGTAACTGAAATATAAATTAGGAAAACCTGATTTCAAACTTTTGGATGTGCCTAACAACAGGCCCACTTTATTGTGCGGAATCATGGCAACATTTTCGTATACCATTGACTCCGTTGAGTATTCAATGACCCTGTTCGCCGCCCAGACAGAACATAAAGTAACAATGATCGAAATAAGGAAAAACCATTTAAATTTTCTGAGCATGCTTCAAATTTACTGCGGCGTAATAGCAATTGTTTCGAATTAACTTAATTTGGTAATTGGGGAATTAATGCTACTCTTTCGTTGCCTGGTAGCTCACCAAAACTTCGTCCGAAAGGTTAATCGGTTTAGGGATCATATTTATCGGTGTTGAAGAATTGGCATTCTCGTTCAGCATTTCATACTTAGATGCCGCACCCGCACCGCCACCGTAACCTGTGGAACCATAACTAATGTTTATGATTTTTTGAATTCGAAGAGAAGAACTTCTAGCGAGAAAGGAACTTTTTTCTTCAGCGTCTTTTAATGCCAGAACTCTGAGCTTGTTTGCAACACTGTCCCTTAGTTTATTTGACAGAGCGTAGTCAACCGCTATGTCTACCAAAGTATATTTTCTTACAATCCCGATAATTTCTTCTACATCGGCAATTACAAGTTTAGTTTTTAATTCTATAATCTGATCTCCATGATATTTATAAGTTTTTGTCTGATATTCTTTGTAGTAAGAAACATTGTAGTTCCCGGTAAAAATTGACACCGGTTTCGTTTTGCATGATTTAATGTCGTTAAGTAGAGCTTTTATTGTACCATTTACCTTTGAAAGTACACTGTCCCGATTAACCGACGAATAAGAAACACTTAACTGAACTTCTACAATATCCGGATCAATGGAAAGATTAGACGTTCCGGTGACATTTATGCTCGTACCTTCTTTATCTGTATTGGTTGTACAACCTACAAAAAAGATTAATAATGAAAGGTAAATAATGGACTTCATGATTATGGATGATAATAGCACAAGGTATGATTTTGTGAGAAAACAAAAAACCCGTCTTTTTGGGACGGGTTTCGGATTATTTCTTTTTCTTCTTCGCTGCCGCTTTTCTCGGTGCAGCCTTTTTAGCAGCGGCTTTTTTTACGCTTGCTTTTTTAGCGCCGGTGGCTGAGCCCTTCGAAGCCACAATTTTCTTAATGACTGCCGATTTTTTCGGAGCCGCTTTTTTTGTGCCGGTCAGGCTGAGCGTAGTCGAAGCCTTGGCCGCAGCTTTTTTAGCGCCTTTGGCTCCTTTTTTATCAAAAGCTCCTGGCATCTGAGTCTCTATCATTTTCTTTACTTCTTCAAGCGATAAGCCTGTAAGTTCTTCCGGCGCATAACGTCCGCCTTCTTCCTTAATAAGCTTAAGCATGTTCTTGCCAAAACGTACAAATGGTCCCCAACGCCCATTCTCAATAGCTATTTTTTCTTCTGGCCATTGTTGGATGTAGCGGTTTGCTTCTTTCTCGAGTTTTTTATCTATCAGTTCTTTAATATCGTTTTGAGAAAGGTTA
>JAEUTM010000371.1 GCA_016788025.1 Bacteroidia bacterium | reverse complement strand
TTATAAGTACAATAAACAAAACAAAGAAATATCTCCAAGTTTTACATTGCACGCCAAACTCAGCGAGGTGGAAATTGTAAATCCTGTTCCGGTTTCCGAGCCTTTTAAGCCTATAACAGAAACCAAAACCACGGCCGGGATTGTTGAACCGAAAAAAGAGGAGCCTGTTTCTGAACAAACAAAGCTCCAGGAAAAAAATACAGCACCCGTTGCTGATAACTTAAAGGAGAAAACTCCAGAACCCGAGCCGGAAAAATTTGAATTTGAAAAACGAGAAGCAAGTAAACCAATACCATCGCTATCCGTTGGCATCAATGACAAATTTAGGTTTATAAATGAATTGTTCAGCCAGAACTCGGTGGAATATAACATTGCCGTAGAGCAGATAAACAACCTCAAAAACTGGCCGGATACCGAGATTTACTTAAACAGTCTTAAAAATGTTTACGGCTGGAAAGACAACCTGGAAGTGGTTAAATACTTCTACTCACAGGTTAAAAAACGTTTTGATTAAGAATTCATGCGAGCAGGCCTTTTCTTATTCGCCTTTCTGCTTTCATTTATAATTTCATTTGCGCAGGATACCGTTTATGCCCGGCAAGTGATCAAATATCTGTGCTCCGAAAAATGTTATGGACGTGGCTATCTTAAAAACGGACTGCAAAATGCCGAGAAGTTTATCGTCTCTGAAATTAAAAAAAACAAAGCGCTTCCTCTTTTTTCTTCAAAATACACTCAATTTTTTCGGCAGGCCGTTAATACGTTTCCCGGAAAATGTGAATTAACCGTTAATGGAAAAGTACTTATTCCTGGTAAGGATTTTATTCCCGACCCACGTTCCTTAGGAGCGAAAGGGACATTCAAACTTACTAAAGTTGATTCTGTACATTACATTTCGGCCGAGGGTGCAACAAGAATTTCTGTTAACCTGAAGAAAAAGCTGACCTACAGTGTGGCGGGAAAAATGACTCCCTACTGCAGCATTGAGATTGACCAGAAAAATTTTACTGAAGAGCCGAAAGAGCTAGTCATAAATCTTGAAAATAAATTCATTACTGATTTCGAAAGCAGAAATATTGGTTGTTACGTTAACGGTACTCAATCTAATGACAGCATGATTATTTTTTCCGCGCATTACGACCATCTTGGCGGAATCGGAAAAAAGACCTTCTTTCCCGGCGCCAATGACAATGCAAGTGGCACTAGCGTTGTATTAAACCTTCTTAAATATTACTCTGCGCATCCTCCAAAATACAAGACTGTATTTATATTTTTTGCTGCTGAAGAAGCAGGTTTACTGGGATCAAAACACTTTGTCGACAACTCTCCAATCGACTTGAAAAAAATAAAATTTCTCATAAATCTTGATCTGCTTGGAACAGGTGATGATGGCATAATGGTTGTAAACGGCGCTGTTTTTGAAAAAGAATTTTCAAAACTCATGTCCATTAACGCTGAACAACATCTTGTAAAAGAAATTAAAAAAAGAGGCAAGGCTTCAAACAGCGACCATTATTGGTTCTCGGAAGCAGGCGTTCCCTGTTTTTTTATTTACACCATGGGCGGGGTAACGTTTTATCATGATGTTTTTGATAAAGCACAAACACTTCCACTAACAGATTATGTGGACGTATTCAAGTTGATTACCGTATTTGCGAACAGTTTCTGAGTAACTATCGATAAAACCCCATTGCATCAATTTCCTCCCATACTTTTCCGGGAAGAAAAAACTTAATATCCTTTCTATTTTTGATAGCGTCACGAATGAAGGTTGAGGATATGTCTATCATCGGAGCGTGGGTAAAATGCACATGCGGGTGGGCGTCGAAGCTACTTGGATCGGCATT
>JAEUTM010000364.1 GCA_016788025.1 Bacteroidia bacterium | reverse complement strand
ATGTAGTTACCATTTGTTGGAATTTGTCCGTATGCTAGTGAATATTCGTCCGTGTATTTACTAAATTGTTTGCCGTCAAGTTTCTTTAAGTCGTCCGAGCTAATTTTACAACCTTTAATTATCACGGGTAATTCTATTTTTTCGAAATTTTTCAGGTAAAGCGTAAATTCGTCATTGACCGCCGGAAATTCAGCCGCGTTCTCGTCTTCAGATGTCTGGCACGAAAAAAGGAAAATTGATAAAATGATTGTTAGATATTTCATTGTCTGATGTCTGTGTAAAAATGGGCCCTAACTCCCTTATACCCGCCAAAAATGTTCACTTATACAGCCAGCGTGGGGTGGTTAGACGGATGTTTTAGGTATTTTAATATTGACTTTTTAAAAGTTTTGTACCTGGCGCCAGTTTAAAGAAGTCTTTAGCCAGGGGTTTATAGGTAACAGATGTGACTGTGCTTTCCATAATAAAACCCTGGTCTTCGATTATCATTTTAAGAGGCAGTGCTTTGGCGCGTGACACATAATTATAATAGTTCGCAAAAAGATGGTTTTTGTATTTTTCCGGATCTATGGCCAGCTTTGAGCTGTAATAATATTTCTGAACACCGCTGCGGCATGTCAGCACTAACTCATCACAATCGTAACCCAGGATTTTTAGTGCATGTTTCTTTACACTCACGTTCAGTACCTGGTCATCATAATCCAAACCACTGTTCCAAAAAACGGTATCGGTATAGGTCATCTTATTGTATATCTTATTATCCGCGCTCAGGTACATTTGCCATTGTGCAAACATCCCATTGGTTTCGGTTCTGTAATTGCCATTTTTATCCACAAAATAATTATGCGTACTGCCAAACATAGCGGCAAAACGTTTATCCGTTATTTTAGGATCCTTGCTTTTGTAAGTGTTATTGTAAACAACCTGGCCCTCAAAATAAGAAGGCGCTGTTTGCGCTTTTAGATTGAGAGCTAAAAGACTGGATAAAAGTAGGAGGAAGGTAAATTTCTTATACATAATAGCTGTGTGATTTTTGTAATCTTAGCTAAGATACAAAATTTGCCTTCCTCCCCGAAATCTCTCTTAAGCCTCGGCTACACTTGGTTTCTTCTTAAAAATGGCCGCAGCAATAAGGGATGCAAGCAATCCGATTGGGAGAATTTCCAGGTAGGTCATCATCGCCTTAAAGAAAGGATTTTTATACATTTCAATGAACTTTGCCATTTCAGCCGTTTTGGTTGCAATTTCGGCGTCAGTGGCTCCGTCTTTTTTTGCCTGGGCCACCATAAATTCCGCGTATTTGTCACCAAAATCGGGCAGGAAAAAATAATTGTCTACCATCCAGGTAATCACATACATGGTTGAGGCAATCAGGCTAATGTATAGTCCTATCATAAAGGCTTTTCCGAAGGAGATAAATCCACCATTGTGTTTATCCCTGAAATTTTTAATTCCTACAAAGATCATCGAGAAGGCAAGGATCATTCCGGCGTAACCGTAAATCATGCCGTTTTCGAAAGTGGAACCTGGGGCCATGCACATAGACATGGAGATTACCATTAAACCCGAGACAATGAGACCAGAAATACTGCCAAAAATTAATACGTGTTTTTTCATGTTGATTTTTTTAAAATTATGCCGCAAAATTGTACCAGGACCCTTGTTTTTCACTCATACTTTCAGGTGATTTTTAAGTTTGAAGTTCATTTCACACCTAAGTATTATTTTCTTATTCTATGAGACTCAGGCGTTTGGCTTTTTCAACGGCCTGGGTTCTTCTTTTTACATTGAGTTTCACGTACAAATTTGTGCTATGGGTTTTAATGGTGTTTAAACTTAGGAATAATCGTTCCGCTATTTCCTGGTTGCTTAAACCCTCGGCCATTAGTTCCAGTACTTCCATTTCACGGGGACTCAATCCCAGTTTTTCGAGTTCAGCCTCGTTCAGCTTAAAGTCTTTTTGTGGAACCTGTACTTCTTTTTCCACAATAACCTGTTCTACTTTCGGTTTTGAAAGTTTCAGCGCCAGCCAGATTCCCAGGCCGGTAAACATTAAGGCTATAAAACCAATATAAATTTCGAGGGAGTAATTAAAAATCAGGAAGCGCAGCTCCATAAAACGAAGTAAAAAAAGGAGTAGGGCAAGGGAAACGCCGTATAGAATGCTTTGTTTATGTCTGATCCAGAATGTGGCTGGCATGATTTTAACACTAAAATACTAAAATCGTAAGAATCTTTATTTTGCAAAAATTATCTTTTCTAACGGCTGCCATTTCAAAGTATGTGGTTTCCTCGTATCGCACAAAATTAAGGCATATACTTGAGGGTGATCCGGAGACTGTTTATACAAATCTTCTTCACTTTGAGAATTTTGCTGATGTTCATCCCTATATGAAAAAGGTAAGCTGCAGCGCTATAATCTGCTCAAATTATGAGGACTATGAAGTGGAGGAAGAAGTAAATGTGTTGCCGTTTCTAAAATACAGACCATGTTACTCCGTTCGGGTATCAGAGCCCGCAGAAGGAAAACACATCCGTTATACCTCACAGGTAAAAACGGGACTCTATTTATGTATCGATTTCCGGTTGCGGCGGAATAATAAAGGAAATGTAATCGTAGATGAAGACATAGAATTACAAACCCATCGTTTCGTTGCTTTTATTTTTTTTAAGATTCTTAAAAAGACTCACCTCCAGGTGTTTGAAGCCTTTAGGTTAAGGATGAAGGAACAGCTGCAATACCAAGGCTCGTATCTGCGAAGCTTCAGAACCGAAGTAGCATAGCCCCAACTGTTTGTCCTTGCGAGGCATCAGAACTGGAGTAGCATAGCCGAAGCAAACTACAGAACGGTGATGGAGATTGCCTCACTCCGCTTCGCTCCGTTCGCAAGGACAGTACTTGGGTTCGTCTTTGCGAGGCCCAACTGTTCGTCCTTGCGAGGCATCAGAACTGTAGTAGCATAGCCGAAGCAAACTATAGAACAGTGCCATAGATTGCTTCACTTCGTTCGCAAGGACGGTTCGTGGGGCTCGTCTTTGCGAAGCCCAACTGTTCGTCCTTGCGAGGCATCAGAACTGGAGTAGCACGGCCGAAGCAAACTACAGAACGGTGATGGAGATTGCCTTACTCCGCTTCACTTCGTTCGCAAGGACGGTTCGTGGGGTTCGTCTTTGCCAGGTGTCAGCGCAATATTAGTTTGGACGAAATAAACTACAGAACATAGCAAGGCTATAAAAGATTATTCCGTTCATTTGACGAATGGTCAAAGGAGGATGCATTTACATTATCACTAATTCGAGGCACACCACTCTTTACACCGGTGTTACTTCAAATCTGTCGAAAAGAATCCATCAACACAGAAATGAGTTCTATCCCAATTCTTTTAGTGCAAGATACAACTTGTACAAACTTGTTTATTATGAAGTGTTTTCCAGAATTGAAGATGCAATCGCGAGGGAGAAACAGATAAAAGCAGGTTCAAGGAAAAAGAAAGAGGAGTTGATTAATTCCATTAATCCTGTTTGGAAAGATCTTATAGACGAGTTTGTTTAGAACGTGATATCACAGTGCGAGAGATTGCGTCACTCCGCTTCGCACCGTTCGCAAGGACGGTACTTTGGTTCGTCTTTGCGAGGCTTCGGAGCTGGAGTAGCATAGCCGAAGCAAACTATAGAACAGTGCGAGAGATTGCGTCACTCCGTTTCACTTCGTTCGCAAAGACGGTTCATGGGGCTCGTCCTATCGACACTCCTGTTGTCCGTCCTTGCGAGGCCCAACTTTTCGTCTTTGCGAGCCATCAGAGTTGAAGTAGCATGGCCGAAGCAAACTCTAGAACGGCGATATAGATTGCTTCACTTCGTTCGCAAGGACGGTTCAAAGTGTTCGTCTCTTGACGGTACTCTTGTGTTCGTCCGCACGCGGCCCTACAGATCGTCCTTGCGAGGCTTCGGAGCTGGAGTAGCATAGCCGAAGCAAACTATAGAACAGAGCTGGGGATTGGGTTCGTTTCACTAACGCGCACAGCGTCAAAACAAAAACATAATAGCTAAATTTGTCTTATCATGCAAGACAAATCCTACATCCAAAAAAACAAAGATCTCTGGAACAAACGCACTGAAGTGCACGTAAATTCTGAATTCTACGATATGCCTTCTTTTTTGAAAGGCAAAAACACTCTTAATAGCATAGAACTGAATTTACTTGGCGATGTAAAAGGCAAAAGTATCCTTCACCTGCAATGTCATTTTGGGCAGGATACACTTTCTTTGGCTCGCTTGGGGGCAGACGTCACAGGTGCTGATCTTTCCGAAAAAGCCATTGAAAAGGCCAGAGATCTCAACAAAGAACTCGCACTTCAGGCCACATTTGTTTGCTGCGATATTTATGATCTGCCCAAACATCTGAATAAAAAATTCGATATCGTATTTACCTCTTATGGTACTATTGGCTGGTTGCCTGATCTGGATAAATGGGCAGCAATAATTTCGAATCATTTAAAACCGGGAGGAAAATTTGTCATGGCCGATTTTCATCCTGTTGTCTGGATGTTTGATGATGATTTTAATGGTGTAGGTTATAATTATTTTAATTCCGGACCAATAAATGAGGTAGAGCAGGGGACCTATGCTGACAGAGATGCGAACCTGAATTCAGAATATGTTGGCTGGAATCATTCCACCTCAGAACTCTTGTCTTCTCTTTTAAATGCGGGACTTACATTAAAAAGCTTCCAGGAATTTGATTATTCACCTTATAATTGTTTTCGTCACACTGAAGAATTTAAGTCAGGTAAATTCCGCATCAAACATCTTGGAAATAAAATTCCTATGGTGTATGCATTGGAAGCGAGTAAAAAATGAAAACAGACTTGTCACGTTGAGCGTAGTCGAAACGCGAGCAAGTCTGTTAACGCATAGATTTACTCTTTTATCAATCGTTTGCTGTCAATCGAACGTCCGTCAACAACCAGGCTGTAAATATAACTTCCATGTGTCAGGTCGTTGGCGTAAACAGTAAGACTGCCTGGGCCTTTCTTAGTAATTGAAACGGACTTCATAACAATACCATCTCCGGTGGAGAAAACAATTTCCGCTTTTGTAAAATCTGTTGGGATATCATATGTGATCACAGTAGTTTCTGCAAAAGGATTAGGGACATTTTGGTTTAATACAATTGCTTTTTTATCGCCTAGAGTTACAGACAGATTCTCCGCTTTGGATGTAGAGGGAGTTCCGGTTAAGGCTTTTAACTGTTCTTTCATTTCATTGATCTGTTGTTGCTGTGCTTCCAGTAAATCCTGCTGTTCCTGGTGTGCTCTTAATAATACAGGAATAAAACCAACATAGTTTACACCCAGGTAACCTTTTGAATCTTCACTTACCAATTGAGGAAATTGCTCTTTTAACTCCTGTGCAAGAAAGCCAATCTGTTCTGTCTTCGGGAAATTGTTCTTTTTGAACTCTTCGGTTTTAAATGAATAAGTATAACCACTGATTTTTTTAAGTTTGGAACTAACATCTTCCAAAGTTTTGATATTGTTTTTAAAACGTTTGTCGGAGCTCCACATAAACTGTGAGCCCCAAACCTGACCATTAAATTTTGCATCGCCATCGAAATAAGCGGCCCAACGACCACCGGCACCCATTGAGTTTCCATATACACCAATAAGTTCACCCGGAGGCATAGACCCTGATGCCATGGGACCGCAGAATCCAGCTACGCCCGCTGCAATTCCAGATGTGTTTCCACCCGACAAATTTGCCTCACCTAAAACGCCGAATATATTTGTTTCGGTTGTTGAAGTTCCATCGCCGGCCTCCCCCCTTATAGCTATATTATTTGCACCTCCTGTAGAACAATGACTGAAAATCCCACTGCCTAAATTGTCATCAGTAACGTTAAATCGGGCACTCCCGCCTGTACAGCCTGTATATCCAATAGAAACCTTTGCGCCAGAACTACTCGGATTAGTAAAATTATAATTGTATGTTGCCATAGGCACTTGATAGTCTGCTGCGAGCGGATAAGAAGTATTTGCTGAACAATAATTACCCGTTGGTGGTGGAGGGATAAAATTCGCGCCGGTTGAGTTGCAGGCCGGGTCATTATTGTATAAATCTGTTATTTCCGCTGAATTTAAAGCACGATCATAAAATCGAATATTATCCATGCTTCCTTGAAATTTACTGGTCCAATTAGTAGTGTTATTACTGCCGAGGATTATTGGAGCGCTGGCATCGTAAGAAATTGCTCCGCTCGAAAATACAAGAGAGTCCTTCACGTTGTTTACCCAAATTCTGCCTCTGCTTGAATTCCAATATACCACCACGTGATACCAAGTATTTAGACTTATTGGAACTGATGAGTTACAAAAACTTGACAATCTGCACGATCCAAAGTATCTTGAACCTCCATAAGATTCTATACGAAGTTCCCACGCCGGAACATAAGGTGAGCCGGAATAACCGGATTTAGCATACACCAATGTATATAAACTTTGACTCTGATCGCTAGTGATTTTATACCAGCCGGAAAAAGTCACTTCCGTCGTAGGTTTAAGCGCAGATGTAGTTTGGAGATCAACGTGGTCAGAAAACGTCCCACCAAACTGGTAAGCGGTATTCGACGTGCCTTGATGACCACTTGTACATGTTACATTGCCGTAGATTGTTCCGTCGTAGCTGCTTCCGGTTGCAGCGTTATTTGCAAATCCATCACAATTCATTGGATAACATCCCTGAAGGCCATTTAATAAACCTTGAGACCAACTTGTACTAGCCAAGCCAATCAAAAAAAATGCAAAAATCTTTTTCATGATTTAATAATTTTAAATAATGCCTACTCTGATGGAGCTTTTCGGCTTCCGCTCTTAAGAAAGATAAATGGCTGTTCAAAGCCGGTGCAAGCCCAATGGAATGAAAAGAAAATCAGAGAGAAAATGGGGTTCATCTTTTGGGTAGGATGAAAGTAGTAAACGAAAATGTATTTGGGGTTTTCCAATTGTTATTTTAGACAAGAAACAAATCTTTACACATCAATCAAAATAATAAATCGATGAAATTGAGGCGCAATACTTGGTGTGTCTTTACCTTGATGTTCAAAGAAGTCTCATGTCGGTATTTGCAGGTTCATAAAAAAGGAAAGAAGTTCTTGGAATCTATGGCGCTGCAGTAATTCGGCTTACAGTTCTTTCTTTACTGGATTCTGATCCCATAGCGGAGAACAAGTTATCTAGGGTGACGATATTATGATAATGTTACCAATCCTTTTTTGCCTGGTATTTTTTATTTATTTCTCAGGTAAACTGGTCTATTATTGTTTTGCTGAATAATGGATTGGATTAAAGGACACTAGTTTTTCAGAGGCAGAGACGCAGATTTCACGGATTTCTCGGATCGTAAAAAATAATAATCTGTTTGACTAGCCGTATAAGAATTGTTAACTGGTGAAAATTACGCTAATCTCAATAATCCGCGCTATCTGAGTTTAATCCAAATCCTATCTGTGTAATCAGCGAAATCTGCGTCAAAACAAAGCAGGTCATAAAAATCCGTGTTATCAGCGTTCCATTAAAGAAACAACCAAATCTTTTTAATCCGCGCAATCTGCGTTAAACTACTCGCAGTTTGAGATTTCAAATCAGCGTCGAATCATACCAATCTGCGTCATCCGCGTTCCATACTAACCGCCTTAAGAATATCTTTCTCCAGATCCGTAAACTTCATCCCACGCCTTTCGAACACACGCTCTGCGGTTTCGAATAATTTTTCAAGCTTGTAAGCTTCCAATCCTTCGCTACCACCCCAGCTGAAATTAGGCACATGGGTAGGAGGGAAGCCTCCACCGTAGATATTACAGCCTACACCAACCACCGTGCCGGTATTGAACATGGTATTGATCCCGGATTTGGAATGATCACCCATGATAAGTCCACAAAACTGTAAACCTGAATCAATTTGTTTATTGTGCAGGTAATTAAACAACTTAACGTTGCTGTAATTGTTTTTGAGATTACTGTTATTGGTGTCAGCGCCCAAATTGCACCATTCTCCCAGTACGGAGTTTCCTAAGAAACCATCGTGCGCTTTATTACTGTATCCAAAAATCACTGAGTTACTTACTTCACCGCCCACTTTGCAGTGCGGACCAATGGTTGTTGCTCCATAAACTTTTGCGCCCATTTTCAGAGTACTGTGTTCGCATAAAGCAAACGGTCCGCGTACAATTGCGCCCTCCATCATTTCTGCATCTTCTCCAAGATACACGGGGCCGCCTGTCGTATTCACAATACAAGCTTCCATGCGTGCGCCTTTTTCGAGGAAGATCTGTGAAGCGTCACCAATAACCGTTACACTTTTGCTTAATGGCAAAGAAGTTTTGCCCTCCGTCAGGAGTATAAAATCGGATTTTACAGCTTCAGCGTTTTTCTGGAAGATGTCCCACACATTTCGAACACTGAAAATATCTTTCGAATGATTTACGCGATTAAATGTAGAACTGTTCTTAACATCTGTGGCCTTCCCGTAAAAAGCAATAAGCTCTTCTTTGGCATACAATGCTTCGCCTGGCTTTAGGGCCCGCAAAGCTGTTACAAGTTCTTTATCGGGACAAATGTGAGAGTAAATAACAAGAGCTTCGCTGTTAAAGTTCTTGTATTTTTGTTGAAGGTAATCCTGTGTGTGATAAAATCCACCGGTACCTAAATGTTTCTCCCATTTCTCTTTAATGGTCAGTATTCCTACTCTGATCTCTGAAAGCGGTCTTGTGAAGGTAAGAGGCAGAAAACCCTTCCATATTTCAGGATTGTCGTTTAGTACAAAGCTCATTTTTTCTTTCCTACCTCTTTATGGGCTTTGTAATTTTAAATTCTGTACGCCTGTTGATCTTATGTTCGGCATCTGTACATTCCACACCATCAGTACATTGATTCAACAAACGGGTCTCACCGTAACCAGTTGCTTTTAAACGACTGCGGGCGATTCCTTTTTTCACAAGATAATCCACGATGGTTTGCGCACGACGTCTCGACAGGCCAAGGTTAAATTCAGCGCTGGATTGGGAATCGGTATGCGAACTGATTTCCATAATCAGTTTCGGGTACTCCTGGAGCGCGTCAACCGCTTTGTCAAGAATAGCTTTTCCATCGTCACCAATAGAATAATCACCATACGCATAGTAGATATTCTCTACAATAGTTACCGTCAGTTCCGATTCGTCTTCCGGTTCTTCTGGTTTTACCTCCGGTTTTGTTTCGGTAACAGGTTTTGTCTCTTTAGCTTTCGGATTTTTTGCCAGAGCTTCTTTTTCTTCTTTCGCTTTTTTCGCCTTCTCTTTGTTCTCAGCAATTTTTAATGAAGGATCTTCCACCACGAATTCACCAATGGTAAACTTATCTACTTCGAGTAATTTAAAGGTGAATTTTCCACCAACAAGATCAACCACTTTATAAATGCGTCCTTTGCTGTCTGCAATATAAATGCGTTTTACATTGCTCAGGCTTGGGTCATTTTCTTCCGTTTCGAAGATGTAATTTTTTTCAGCATCCAGGTTTTTGAAATTGAAACGTCCATTTGCCGTCGTTACCCATTCTTGCGGGTTTCCGCCATCTTCTTCTTTTACGTGGATCTTAGCATTTATAATCGGTTTTTTATCCTGGTCGTACATGTAGCCATAAATGCCCATCACCAGGTTCACGTCTTCAGCGTCCATATCTTCTAACAAGGTTTTGTCTGCGGTGAGGATCTTAAACATAAACTTTCCCTTTCCTTTGTAGAAGGTTCTCACATCTTTACCGTTCTTGTTGGTAAGAATAATTTTAGTTCCCTCCGGGAGCTGAACATCACCTTCATCCAACGACACCATATAATTCTGATCGGAAGGAATGTTACGGAATGCAAAAGCTCCGTATTCATTGGTGGTTGCTTCTTCTACGACATCACCATAATCATTGATGAGTTTAAGTTTGGCATTTTGAAGAGGTGCGTCACTTGTACCATGTCTTAAAGTTCCGGCGAATACAAGATCGTCTTCTGTATATAAATCAGGAAGGGCATTCGGATCAACTGGCAGATTGCGGAACACGAAACGGGAGTCTTTATATTTGCTTGTTACGCGGTGAATCACACTGTCGTTTTCCGCCAGGTAAAAACGAGCCTTACCAACCAGTTCAGGATCTTCTTCCATAACTGCCGCCATGTAATGTTTGTCCCCTTCAAGATTCTTAAACGCGAAGAAACCCTTAGCATCGGTGTAGACACTGTCCACAACATTTCCAAATTCGTCCATCAGGAGAACTTTTTTATTCTTAGCCGGATCCTTAATGTTTTCGGTAAAGAGAATGGTGCCGGATACAACCAGGGACTTACTTGTAAATTGATACATGTAAATATCGTCGTTGCCTTTTCCTCCAGCGCGGTTAGAAGAGAAATAACCGATCGTGTCATTCAAAAAGGTAATTCCAAAGTCATCGGTGCTGCTGTTCAAATCAAGGCCTTCATTGCGTTGCAGGATCCATTTATTATCAATTTTCTTTGCAGAATAAATATCCAAACCACCAAAGCCTGGCAGACCATTGGATGCAAAAAACAGGATACCGTCTTTACGAATGGTCGGGAACATTTCATCGCCCGTTGTATTAATATCAGGACCTAAGTTCACCGGAGTTCCCCAGGTTTCACCTTCTTTTACACTCATGTAAAGATCTTTTCCGCCGTAACCACCGGCCATATCACTGGTAAAGAACAAAACTGTATTATCGGCATTTACACTTGGATGTGCAATGGAATAATCATCACTGTTAAGAGAAATTGGTTTTGGTTTTTTCCAGTTCTTGCCAGAGCTTTCTGCCTGATAAATCCTCGAGCGGTTGGTATAGCCTTTCTTCTGGATATTGTCTACACGTGTAAAATACAGGATTTTTCCATCAGCCGTAAGCGTGCCTGGCCCATCATGAAATTCAGTATTGATCTTATTGGAAAAAGATTTTGATTTCTTTACCTGGTCGCCTTCAATACTTGCGATATAAAGATTCTGGTAAGGTTCGCCACTATGGTCGTGTACTTCATAATTTACAAAGTCGAAGGTTTCTCTTTCGGCAATGTACATGAGTTTGTTGTTCACCATCACCGGTGAAAACTCTGCGTTCTCGGTATTAATGCCTTCAATGTTCCTTACGGCATATTCTATGGGACGAGAGAGGTAATACTTAATCTCACGACAGAACTTCAGCGCGTTTTTCGCCTGGTCATCATTAGGATTTTGTCTTACATAGTTTGCGTATTGTTCAGCAGCTTCTTCGTACTTGTTGTTGCTTTTCAGAATCTGAGCATAACTGAATACAACCTCTTTCGGCTGATCGGGATTGATCTCGACAAGCTTCTGATAGGTTGCTTCCGCTTTGGCATACTGATTGGTAATTTTGTAGCTGTTTGCAAGTTTAATCAAGGCCTCCTGCTGACGCTCAGTGTTTTTGGAGCGCGATTCCTTTTTGTAACAAGGAATGGCTTTAACGTATTCGCCATGCTCAAAGTATTTATCTCCTTTGCTCATCTGCGCGTAGGCGCCCGTGACTAACAGTACGCTTAAGGCGATAAGGTATGTGTGTTGTTTTTGCATATTATCTTATAAAAATCTTGGGTTCATTACTTTTGATTTGCTGCCGTGGAAATCGATTCCTATCATGGCTTCGAAGCTAGGACCAAGTTTCCTTGCATCCTGTAAGCCTGTGTCGTAAGAAAGACCTGCACGAACATTTTTAGTGAAATAAAACTGTAATAAGGCACCAGGACCATAACCGTTACGGTAGAAAGCGCCTATCCATAATTTTTTATAAAGGAAAACGTTGGCGTTAAAATCCATTCCAAGTTCGCTTTGAACCTGTTTTGCCATGATGGTTGGAGCGAAAACAAAATTCTCGTTTATGATAAATGAATAACCGGCTGTGATAAAATAGTGCATCCTCACCTTGTAAACATATTTACCGCTGGCAGTAGATTCATAGGAATATAATTCCGGGCTGTTGATGTGAGTTGCGCTTAAGCCTAAGAAGAAAGCCTTACTTCTCAGGTACATTCCTCCATTCACGTCAAGCGCACCTTTGGTAAGGTTTGAAAAAAGCTCAGGAGCCACTTCGTTTGTTTTCATTTCAATTTTTGAATAATCGAATTGATAACGTTGATACCCGCCATTTAAACCGAAAGAAAGTTTTAAGGTGTTATTGATTTTAAGGATATAAGCAACGTTTCCGTAGACACCCATGGTATTCCGTGGACCCATTTTATCACTTACCACTGTTAATCCAAGTCCGAGATTTTTATTCAGGATAGGACCGTGAACACTGAGGTTTGTAGTTTTTGGAGCTCCGTCGAAACCCACCCATTGCTGGCGGTTAAGGGCTACTGCAGTTAATACGTCACGCGCACCGGCATAGGCCGGGTTAATGATCATCTGGTTATATTGGTACATGGAGTATTGCGGATCCTGCTGGGCCTTCATTAAGCCTGAAAGAGCAATAGCGATTAGTACTTGGGATAACTTCTTCATGGTATGTTGGTGTATGTTTTTACTTATTGATTTTTCATTAATTCTACCCAGCCCTTAATTGGCTTGCTGCCATCGCCCAATTCTACGATGTAAAAATACGTAGATGAAGGGTATTTGGTAGCTTGTCCTCTTTCCGGCCAGAATTTGGAAACGTTGTCATAACCTTGTATGTCCGCGAGTTTCTCACCCCAGCGGTTAAAAATAAGCACTCTGTTTTTAGGGAATTGTTCAATGTTGTCAATGGTAAATGCATCGTTTACACCATCGGCATTCAT
>JAEUTM010000315.1 GCA_016788025.1 Bacteroidia bacterium | reverse complement strand
GTGAATGGTGTTCTCGATAAAATTATCGCAGAGTTAAAACGCGATAATAAGATCAATAAAACTGGAAGGGGATTGAAGGAGAGTTAAGCGTTTAATTAAAAGTTTGTTTTTGGAAGTTAGAGACCGGAACCGCGGAGCCGCCAAGGATATCGCAAAGACACGGGGGAAATAGCTTCGCTATTTTTAAAAGGTGCGATTGGGGTTCCTGCGTCTCCATAAATTTGCATCCAGGAAAATATTTTTTTCGACTTCGAAGTTCCTTTGCCCAAAGAACAATTAAGGTTATGAAGGAATAGTACTCAAGTGGGACAAGTTCAATCAAAACTTCCTGCTTACACCAAAGTAGGGTAGGGGAAGAGACTTCATATCGAGTTTTACACCGTCGTTTTTGCCATTAAGAAAAGCAAAACAGCCAAGCGTCCAGCAACTGTATTCGTCGCTCATAAATTTTAAGGCAATTCCTCCAAGGCCAATGTTTAGCGCAGGTAAATACCAGGCTTCTGCATTAAAAGCCAGGCTTTCGCGGAAACGGTTAGTCAGTCCTGCGTTAAGTACCATCATGTTTACATAAGGCCTTGATTTGTATGTCAGGAAAAAACTGTTGTTGATGCCAACAAAACCTGCCGATACATTAATATTCCTGTTTTCATTTCCTTTGGTATAACGGGCCAGAGCGCCATATCCAAGAAACCAGGATGATTGTTGTTTTGAGGTTATGTCTCCTACTCCAAAAATACTGCCACCGATGTAATCGTTTTTCTGAAGCTGGAAAGCAGCTTTCACTCCCAATGAATAGGGATAAAATGCCAGGGCGCTCATACAGATGCCAACGTTTTTCGTAAAGGCATAATCAAACTTTTCCATAAGCAACCAGTGTGAATTCATATGGAGCGAGTGCGCATCAAATAGAAGAGCATTTTCGGAAAGCATGTAATACCTGGGCTGTGGATTTGTTGAGAAGGATAAAAGATCTGACATCGGAGGCGCTTCTCTCAGAATTTTACGGTCAACAATGGCATTTTTCCGGAGCTCGTACTTCTCCTGTGTGGCGCGGTTTTTAAGAGTTATAAATTCTGCGGTTTCCTCGGATACATAACCAGTATAAACATCACCCTGACTGGTGAGCACCGAGTAGTTTTGTCCAATTCTGTATTGGGGCTTGAAATAAACGCTGTCTCTTGCTACTTGGGAAAAAAGCAGAACGCTATACAAGAGCATCAGGGTTATGAACAAGTTCCTTTTCAAACAGTCTTTTTAATGGCTTTTAAAAAACGTGTATTCCCACTCATGTCTTTGATTAATTCTACAGAGCTGAAGGAATTTGTTTTTTCCGCGTAGCGTTTTACCTCTATCGAAGTTAGTGGATTAAGTTCAAAGTACAAGCTTCCTCCGGATTTTAACTTAAATAGCGAAATATCGATGATCTTCCGGTAAAAAATAATCGCATCCCCGCCGTTTACAAAGAGCGCCAGATGTGGTTCATGATCTTTTACCTGTGTAGTCATCTCCATGGCCTCCTCCTTTTTAATATAGGGTGGATTGCTCACCATCACTTCAAAATCCTGATCTATGGTTTTAAAAAAATCGGGATCTAAAATGTCTCCGATAAAATAACGAACAAACACCTGGTTTAGTTCAGCGTTCTTCCTGGCCGTGGCAAGGGCTGCCTCACTGATGTCGTAGGCAAAGACTTCTGCCTGAGGAATGTTTTTTTTAATTGTTACGGGTATACAGCCACTTCCGGTTCCAAGATCCAAAAAAGATGCAGCGTTTTTATTTTCTTTCAGGATCATGTCCACCAACTCTTCGGTCTCGGGTCTTGGAATCAATACCGATTTATTTACCTTAAACTTTAAATGATAAAATTCTGTCTCGCCCAATACATATTGCAGAGGTTGACCTGTTTTTAGCGCTTTCGCATAATCGTAAAGCTTTAACAAGTCACTTTGATTGACGTTCTCTTCTTTTTTGAGCTGTATATCGCTTCTTGAAAAACCGAGTACCGAATAGAATGCGGTGGCAACAATCGCTTCAATCTCAGGTTTTTCATACAGATCGGCCAGTTCAGAAAAATAAAAATCAGAGATGTGTCTTAATTTGTTTCCCGCAACCCGCATTATTCCTTCACGATCTTAATAACAGAAACTTCTTTTTCTCCAATCACCTTAACAATGAGTAGTCCTTTACACTCCGGCGAAAGTTTTGAAGAAAAAAGATCGTAGTAATTGTTATGAATGTCGTCAACAAAAAGAAACTTGCCCTCAACATTATAGATCCGGATTTGGCCTTTTATCTTTTCAGGAAATTCTAATCGGATCTGATCTCTAAAGGGATTAGGATAAACCCTGGTGTCACTCTGAGCGTAGTCGAAGAGTGAACCACCCACCATCATTTCACCACAGGTCATTGTTGCTAGTCCGTCTAATTTCCCATAACCCCATGTGTTGTTGGGAAGGTTTGTGCCGGTAAACGAATCCTGGTAAGCACAGTTAATAATTGCCTGACGCACATCAGCGCTTGTGGCATTCGGATGTCTTTGAAGATATAGGGCCGCAAGTCCGGCAACCACAGGCGAAGCTGCTGAAGTGCCTCCCCCGATAACATGTACACTATCCTGGCAAACGGCCGTTGGGTTATTTACGATCAGAAGCGATTGCATACTCATAACCATTGCTGTAAAAATAAAACTTCCGGAAGCCATGATATCAGGCTTGATCCGGCCATCACGCGTAGGGCCGATACTACTAAATGGAGAAAATGCGCCGGTAATGCCACCGTTATCCAACAGACTGTCATTTACATCGTAATAATGTTTCATGTTCAGAAAACTGCCAACAACGGTTACATGGTCGCTGCACTGGAAGCCGCTTACCATAGTAGACACCGTGTCAGGCATTGCATAATCCACTATTTTTGGATACTGAGCCGCGTTTGGCAGAGCAGAAGAAACAAAATCAAAATTCCAGGCATCGTGTTGGCCGGGACCTGTGGTCTCAATGCGCCAAAATAAATTGCTGGTATCAGCCTCAATCTGGATGTAAAGTTCGTAAACACCAAAACTATTAATGGCCGAAGCATTTTTAACGATCCCGATGCGGTTCCCGTTGTTTTTTAGCGTGTCGG
Organism: Bacteroidia bacterium; assembly: GCA_016788025.1. Lineage (GTDB taxonomy): Bacteria > Bacteroidota > Bacteroidia > B-17B0 > Aurantibacillaceae > Aurantibacillus. Next base: position 4,453 of record JAEUTM010000315.1, on the reverse strand, counting down.
TTTGAAGAGTGGTTAATCCATAATTATAAGGCTTAGAACCAATGGTGCCAAGGTCCGAGAAATTAAGACGATTGGCGCCAACGTTTATTTGAGTGTTTACAATCTGCGCACTGTCACCATAAAGCCAGTATTCCAGTTGCGTTCCGTGTTGGATCCAGGTGAAAGCAGTGTCTCCGGCCTGAGTTTGTGTCTTCACGTGATATCGGTAACCACCTGCGTTCCCCACAGCGCCAACCAATGCCCGACCCGGAACATTTTTAAGATTGTTCTCAATCATCTGCGTTTGAAGATCGGTAGCGTCATGGCTTCCGTAATAATCACCCAAACTTGCATTGATCACACAGGGTTTTCCAATTTGTGTAGCCTTATCAAAAATGTATTGCACTGCATCTGCAACAGTAGGGCCGGTCTTATTAAAATCGAGTGCAACAACGATTAAATCAGATTTAGAAGCAGAACCCTGGTGACGCCCGCTGGCCAGGCCATTTCCCGCAGCGATCCCCGCAACGCCGGTTCCGTGTCCGAAATAGGCCACATCAGACTGTGTGCACTGGGCCATGTTTATTTGTGTTTCTGTCCATTCAATGCCATAACCAAAAGGCGCCGGCACGCTTGATCCAGAAGTAGGTTTTTGATCCCAGAGAAATTTAATGCGCGTATTACCAAGACTATCTTTAAAATCGGCATGATTAAAATCAACACCGGTATCAATAATGCCCATTAGAATTCCTTCACCGTTATAAGGCTGGTTCAGCGGTGCGGCACCTTGTTTCACAGGTTTGATCCGGTTGCGCACAAGCATAGTGTCATTCATCGGTTGGAGTCTTGCCGGGATTAATTCCGCATGACTGATTAATTTTGCTTCAAGAAGTGCGGGAATAATGTTTAGTGGACAAGTAATGGAGGCGATATCACCCGAAGCATAATTAAAGGTGTAACCATATTTTTGTTGAGAAGTCTGGAGAAGCCCGATATTTCCTTTTACCAGTACCGTGTTACGCTGAGCTGCAGTCTGATCTTTTGATAAGCGTAATTTAAGCGCTGGATTGAGTCCTTGATTCTGAGCGATAAGCCGGAAGCCTGTCAACACAATAAAAAGAAAAGAGAGGAAATTCTTCATTTAGAATTTTTATGTATTAAATGTACATAAAATAAACGAAATTTGATTTAAATGAAAAGGTACTTTATTCTTCTCTTTATAGTTGCAGCCGCGCTGGTAAAGGCGCAGGGAGACAGCACAGCCTTTCCAATCAATTCAAGGATTGATGACGGAATTTATCTGACCTATCAGGATTTCCGACACAACAAGCCTCTCGGGAAAAGTGATATCGAAAGCCAGGAGGACAAATCACAGCAGGAATTTATGAGCAAGGTTCTTTTCCAGGAAAAATTTAATGCTAACCATAATGGGAGCAGCATTGTGGTGGAATCAAAAAAAGTATGGGGTTATTTTCAGAACAACACCCTGTATGTAAATTACCAGGGAGATTTTTACCGGGTGCCGGTATTTGGTTCCATTTGTTACCTGGTGGCGAACGTTGTGGTTGTGAATCCGGGGTTTTACGATCCCCGTTTTGGTTATGCTACCGGCGGAACATCCAAAGAACTTCGTGAATTTATTATGGACTTTTACGAAGGCGTTCCGCAAGAGTTTTCAATGAGTAAAGTAGAAACGCTTATTGCGAGAGACTCACTTTTGTTTGCAGAGTATAAAAAGCTTGGAAGACGCAAACAGAAGGAACAGATCTATCGTTATATACGCAAATACAATGGAGCTCACCCAGTTTATTTTCTTAAGTAAAAGCCTTCAGTTTTATAGAGTTAGGGGGAATTTCTTTTGTTTTATTGGCAATTGTTTGCATGCAAAAAATTGTATCTTTAGACCTTCAAAATTATGAGCATTTACGATAAATACGAGGCTGTTATAGGTCTGGAATGTCACATTCAATTGCTTACGCGTACTAAAATGTATAGCAGTGATATTGCAGAATACGGAGGAATGCCAAACACGCATGTTAGTGTCGTAACTCTTGGTCACCCGGGAACCCTGCCCGTTGTAAATGAACGCGCGATTGAATTTGCAGTAAGATTAGGTATCGCTGTTAATGCAAACATCCGCGAAGAAAATCAGTTTGCACGTAAAAATTATTTCTACGCCGATCTTCCGAAGGGATACCAGATCACCCAGGATAAAACTCCCATTTGTACCGGCGGATACATTACCGCCAAACTAAAGGACGGTTCTGAAAAGCAGGTGAATTTAACCCGTATTCACATGGAGGAAGATGCAGGTAAAAGTTTGCACGATATTGATCCTTTTGAAACACTGGTGGATCTTAACCGTGCGGGAACTCCTTTACTGGAAATAGTTACCGAGCCTGATCTGAGAACCGGTGAGGAAGCATACGCATATTTGACGGAGGTAAGGAAACTGGTACGTTACCTGGATATTTGCGACGGAAATATGGAAGAAGGGTCGCTTCGTTGTGATGCGAATATTTCGGTGATGCTGAAAGGTTCAAAAGTGTTCGGTAAAAAAGTGGAGGTGAAAAACATGAACTCCTTCCGTAACGTACAAAGGGCGATTGACTTCGAAATAAAAAGGCAAATAGATATTATTGAAGGTGGTGGGACCATTGCCGGCGAGACCAGGAGTTATGATGCGGTGAACGATAAAACTTTTGCTTTAAGGAGCAAAGAGAGCGCAAACGACTACCGTTATTTCCCTGAGCCGGATCTGCAGCCAGTATTTGTGACGCAGGACTATATTGCAAAAGTAAAATCAACGCTTCCTACATTACCAAACGACCTTTTTAAGACCTATACCGCCACTTATAAACTGAGCGAGTATGATGCTCACCAGATTATAGAATCAAAAGAAGTGGCGGCTTATTACAACGAACTTTTAAAACACACTTCAAATTATAAGAGCGCTGCGAACTGGTTAATTGGCCCCATAAGATCCTATTTAAATGATAGAGCCCTGGCTTTTCACGATTTTAAACTCGCTCCAGCAAAAGTAGCAGAGATCATCGCTTTGATCGATTCTGGGAAAGTGAGTAACTCTGCCGCGGTACAAAGTGTTTTTCCGGAGATCATCGATAATCCTTCAAAGACAGCAGAACAAATTGCTACAGAAATGGATCTGATCCAGAACAGCAATAGCGGCGATCTGCAGAATCTTGTGAATGAAGCGCTTTCAAAATTCCCGGAAAAGATTTCTGAGTATAAAAATGGAAAAGTGGGACTGCTTGGGATGTTTGTTGGAGAAGCAATGAAGCTCAGCAAGGGTAAGGCCGATCCGAAAGTGCTGAATCAATTAGTTAAAGAAACACTGGAAAAATAATTTCAGTATAAAGAGAATTAGAAACAAAAATGAACATGTATAGATCTATAATTTCTTTGGCGGGTATACTTACACTCGCGTCATGCGGTGACGGTAAAAGAAACGACGGTTTTGAGCTGAAAGGTAATTTTACCAACTCAAAAGGAGAAACTCTTTTTCTCGAAAAACTTGCCGGGCAGCAGCCAGTAGTGGTTGACAGCGCTACAATTGACGAGAATGGTAATTTTGAGTTTCAACATTATTCACCCAAAATCGGCTTTTACCGTGTGAAAGCAACGGATCAGAGTTTTGCGATGCTCGTGCTTGACAGTTCTGACAGGGTTAATATCACAGGGAACATCAACGATCTTGGAAATACGTATAAAGTAGAAGGATCACCGGAAACCGCTTTATTCCTTGATTACAATGTGATTTCAAAATCCCGCGATATTCGTCTCGATTCTTTAAACAAAGCTTTCCAGGCGCTTATGGAAACCAATAAAATGGATGCAAAGAGAATGGACTCTCTGAGCAAAATTTTTGAAAAACCTTATAATGCTATTGTTGAAGAAAGCAACAGAGAGATGGTTGAGAAAATTAAACAAAACTCTTCCATGTATGCTTCACTGGCTGCTATCCAGGCATTGGAACCTGATAAATATGCTGATATTTACAAGGCCCTTGATGAAGGGTTGACCAAAAAATATCCTAACGACAACAATGTAAAAATGTTTCACAATGTTGTAGGTTCAGTTCTTGCAACAGGTATCGGGCAAATGGCACCGGAGATTAAATTGCCTTCTCCGGAAGGACAGGAAATTGCATTGAGCTCTCTGAAGGGTAAAGTAGTACTGGTGGATTTCTGGGCAAGCTGGTGTGGACCATGCCGTAAGGAAATGCCGAATGTTGTAAAAGCCTATGCAAAGTTTAAAAACAAAGGTTTTGAAATTTTTGGCGTATCTCTTGATTCGGATAAGGATCGCTGGGTGGAGGCCATTGCAAAAGACGGCATTACCTGGCCACAGGTAAGCGATCTGCAGAAATGGGGTAGTGAAGTGGTGCGTTTATATAACATCCAGGGGATTCCTTATACTGTACTTTTAGACAAAGAAGGAAAAATAGTAGCAA
>JAEUTM010000308.1 GCA_016788025.1 Bacteroidia bacterium | reverse complement strand
AAAAAGACAATTAGTATTAGAGCGATTCTCTTCAGAAGAATAATGACGTTTTTACTGGTTAAACATGGCAAAGTTATTGATTTTGGCGGGTTTATATTTATCAAAAACCAATAAAAAAAGCTAAGAACCTTCAAAGGTTGCGCTAAACACTACCATGCGAGATCGGATTTTATCGATGCTGTTGGTAAACACGCTGTTTTCTTTCCTGAGGAGATTTTTGGTTCCGATGAGAAGCTTAAGTTCAAATCCTAATTTGAAGTATTGCAGATAGAAATCTGTTCCAATTCCGGCACTGTAAAAAAAATCATCACGTAATAATTTTACGTTATCGTCAAGTTGGTTGGATCCAGTGACGCCTGTCTTTTTGCGAGCCGACAAATCGAGCGAGGATCCACCGCCACCGATTACAAAAGCCGAAAAATTTCCCTGGCGTTTGGATTGAATTTTTATTTCCACCGGGAATACCAGGAAGACAGATTCCACAGTTTTTTCAAAAACCTTTGCGCTGTCACGATCAATGGTTTCCATTCGATATTGTATCCTGCGCGTTCCGAAACTAATGTTTGGCGTGAGCCGAAAACGCACATACTCAAAAAGCCGAAAATCAGTTACCAGGCCTATTGCAAAACCTTTGGCTGGTTTAGAATAAATTGTTTTGACATGATATTTGGAGGGATTTATAATCGTATCAGGCATGAGTGAATTGGGTACCGGATTTATCCGAAAGTCTGCAGAGTTTCCGGCGATCGTGAAACCGAAGTGAACTTTCTGCTGATAGTATTGTCGCAGGTGAACTCCGTATCCGTCGCTTTCTTGGGCAAACACAGAAAGACCGAAGAACAGTGTGTGATGTATAAACGCAAGCCTTTTCAGGATAAGAATAACGCTTGCGAACAGGGTTAAATTGTGTAAAGTTGCTGATTTTGTTGGTGTTGTATTACCATAGAACTGATAAAAAAACCCTAAATTTGTATCCCTATGGAAATTCAGGTAATGAAATCTAAACTTCACTGTGTAACGGTTACACAGGCTGAGTTGGATTATATTGGCAGTGTTACGATTGATGAGGATTTAATGGATGCTGCAAACTTGATCGAGAATGAGCAGGTACACGTACTGGACAAAAATAACGGAGAACGATTTGTTACCTATGTTCTTAAAGGTGAGCGCGGCAGTGGAATCATCTGTTTAAATGGACCTGCGGCGCTTAAGGTTAACGTTGGTGATGTTGTTATTATTATTTCTTACGCAAATATGGACTTCGAGAAAGCGAAGAATTTCAGACCCTGGGTGGTTTTCCCCGATACTGCCAGTAATAAATTAAAATAATATGGCCGGAAAAACTGCCAGATCGCTTATACAATTTTTTGTTCTTCTGGCTATCGGCATTTTGTTAATCTGGTTGTCGTTAAGACAAGTAGCACCGCAAAAAGACAAAATAGCTGATGCATTCACCAATGCAAATTATTTTTGGATCGGTGTTGCAATGTTTGTTGCCCTGTTAAGCCATTTTCTGAGAGCATATCGCTGGAATTATTTATTGGAGCCGCTGGGCCATAAAGTTAATTTGCTCAATGCTACCTGCCATGTTCTTGTGGGCTATTTTGCCAACTACGGCATCCCACGCATGGGAGAGATATCTCGTTGTACATTGGCTTCCAAGTATGATAAAGTACCTTTTGAAATAGGCTTTGGCACGGTAATTACAGAACGCATTGTAGACTTTATGCTTCTCCTTGTGATTTTTGCTTTAACCCTTGCATTCCAGTTTGCAGAATTAATTGATCTGGCCAATCAGTATATTTTTGATAAACTCAGAGAAAAATTTTCGGATATCGGCGAGAATCCTGTAAAACTTATTGTTGTCTGCGGGGTTATTGTTCTTGCAATTCTTGGCTTTTTATTCCTTCGTAAAAAATTCTCAGGTTTATTAAAAGGTAAGTTGGGTGGAATTATTAAAGGCATGGGCGAAGGAATTGCGTCGATCAGAAAACTGGAAAGACCAGGGATGTTTGTGCTACTAAGCGTGTTGATCTGGGCCT
>JAEUTM010000303.1 GCA_016788025.1 Bacteroidia bacterium | reverse complement strand
TTCCATCCAGATTAATTTCCGGGTGTGTGATTTGAATGAGCTCTCGCACCTTAAAATAAAGGTTAGCCTGGGATTTTAACAGAATGCTAAAAGAGGATAATGCCAGCACTAGTAGCAGTTTTTTCATTTGAGTAATTTTTAGTATGATCTTAACCATGCAATATAATAAACAAAACTAATTTTAACAAAGAAATAAGTCAATTCGAGACATTTTGTTAAAATATATCTTATGGGAAGTTTACAAATTTCAAGCCAAATTTAAATCGGGCATTCCTAATGGGCTGTAAACAAAGGAACCGGGCGCGAAGCAGATTGAAGGATATAAAGATTAAAAAAAGCCAGTTCGTTTTGTTTCGTCAGTCTTTCTATCTCATCAACATGCATACCTACATTTAAGAGCGCAAAATCGACAGTAGAAAATTTGAAAGTTTCCACAAGCCCGCTAAAAAGCTGATTGGCAAGTGTAACGGAAGCATTTAGATTCTCGACATCTTTGGAAATCAGGATGATTTCATTAATCCGCTTGTCAAGGGCAATTGCATCGGGCTTTTCAGGAAACGAATCTCTGGGTAACTCTATTATCACTTTTATCCTGTCGTTAATCTGACTGTTAAGATAATCACGATCCTTCGTAAGATTTCTATCTTCTGAATGGTTGCATGCGCTACATAAAGCGCCGAATAATATTATGAGGATTGAAATGCAAAAAACTCTCATGATGATTTTGACTGAATGCTGTGGATTAAATCCATGAGCTTAGTTTTAAGTTCCGGCTCTACGATGCCTTCACCTATTTTGAAATTATCATAGAACAACGGAAGGGAAAAAACGCCTTTTATATCGGCACCATAATGAGGTAGCATTTTTGTTGCGTGTTCCAGAACATTTGCTCCTCCTCTTTTGCCATCTGAAGTGGCCATTAGCAACATAGGTTTTCCTGCAAATACCTTTTTTCCTTTGCGTGAAACCCAGTCAAATAAATTTTTAAATCCTGCATTAAATGAAGAATTGTTTTCAGCAAGAGAAAGCACTATAAAATCGGTCTCAGAAATTTTCTTTATAAACTGGTCAACTGCAGGTGGCGAGCCGATTTCAGCTTCCAGGTCAACGCTAAACAAAGGAACCGGAAAATCGTTCACATTTAAAGTCTCGGTTTCATAACCGCTGAAAAGGGAAGCCGCATGGGCTGCCAATTCTTTGTTAATGGATTTTTTGCTATTGCTTCCGCCAAAGGCCAGTAATTTCATTTTATATATTATATCAGGTACTTCTCAAATTTACACTAACTGTTTTAATTTACACTATCTTTACCAAACATCTATGCTAGTAAGGCTTCGCTTCATATCCCTGATTACACTGCTCTTTTTGTTTTCTAGTCGTTATTGGGCGCAAAGACATGTTTTTTACTTACACGGAAGAATTGTTGAGATCCAGGGAGCACGGGCAGTAGATAGTACAAACGGCTACGTCGCCTACAAATACGATGACATTATAGATTCCCTGAAAAAAGCGGGATTTATAGTGCACAGCGAGGTTAGGGCAAAAAACACAAATGCCGGAGAATATGCCGGTAAAATTAAAAAGCAGGTTGACAGTCTTCTCAAAAAAGGTGTGAACCCTCAGGACATAACAGTTGTAGGCGCATCAAAAGGCAGCTACATAGCAATGCTTGTGTCATCTTACTGTAAAAATTCAGACCTGAATTTCGTTTTTATGGCATCTTGTCATCCCGATATTACCAAAGAAATTCCAGATCTTGAATTTTACGGAAATGTTTTATCCATTTACGAAAAAAGCGATATCATTGGTTCCAGTTGTGTTTCCGTAAAAAACAAATCAAAACATCTTGGCCATTATAAAGAGCTTGAGATCAATACCGGATTACGACACGGATTTCTTTACAAACCCATTCCGCAATGGCTCCATCCCTGTATTTCCTGGGCGAAAGGCAACTATAATTTTTAAATTAACATGAGTACACACAACCTTTTTAAGTCCTTTGCTTTATTTTTCCTGCTGAGCAGGGTTACGTTCTGTCACCCTAAATTAAACGAAAACATGAACGATTGTTTAAAGGCAAAAATCGATGAGTTTTCAAAAGAAAGCTGTAACAAGGCCGTGGTAAAGGAATACGAATTCCAGCAGAAAAAAGTATATTTATTCGATCAGTCGGCCTGTGGAAATGATATGGCGGCCAACGTTTATGATGATCAATGCAAAAAACTCGGGTTTATCGGCGGCTTTACCGGCAACGTTAATATTAACGGGGAAGACTTTTCGAATGCAAAATTGCTGAGAACCGTTTGGGAAGCCAAATAGAGACTTGCGCACGTATTTACATGGCTAAAAAGAGAAACCAATAGATCTGATTTTTTAATATTTTTATCCCAAATGAAACAGGCTCTTTACATATTCATCTGTATACTCGCCTTCTTGGTTTCATGTAAAAAGAAAAAAAGTGCCGATAACGTAAACCCTGAGCCAATTCCTCAGGTTATAATCAGTGATGACAGGCCAGCCTGCGAAAAGCTTCCCGAACCACCTAAACCATTAGGATGGCGCGATTCTATCTATGATCAGAATACAAACGTAAATGCCTTTGTGTCCAATCCTCTTAACGGAGACGAAATACTATGCGTTGTAAATGGTGATGAATTTGGCTCAAATAAATTATTGAATAAAAACGTCGTATCAAAAGCCTCTAAACAATTAGCCATACTTGGCAATTATTTACCGCAGGTAAACAAAAACGGATGGATAACTTTTAACGACGTAAACAATAATGTTTTTATCATTAAGGCAAATGGTGACAGCCTCAAACAACTCACTTTTGATAAAGTGAGCGTTGATCCCAAGTGGGATTACTCTGGTCGTTTCATCTATTATTTTATGGAAGGCATAGGCAATCTCCCGCCACAAATCAACAAAATTAACCTGAAAGGCGAACTTGCCGAAATACACTACGGCGAATATGCCTGCAATGCTCCCTTCAGAAACAGTAATAAACTGGTGTTTTTGAAATCGAGTGGCAGCAGCAGTTTTTGCTCGCTGATTCTTAAGAACATGGACTCGACCTTTGTGACAGAGAACAAGTTGTTTAACGGCCCGTTGTTTGACAGCAAAGGAAAAATGTATTTTGAGGACCTCACGCTGGATCAGAAAGACGAGAATCTTTACTGGTCGAACTCTGACGGGATTTTTAAATGTAATCTTAAATCTTTAAAAACAGACACCCTTTTTAAGAACTGCGAAAATTCTATCTACAGGAACATTATGGCTTCTGCTGGTCAAAATGAAATGACCTACACCATTGAGTATATCAAACCTGTTAATTCATACATCCTGGTGCATGATTACCTTCCCATGGAGTACAACATCCTGGACAAAAGCTCGCGATTGGTACGTATTTTCCCACGCTAGACTGAATTTCCGGTTAAAATCACCCTTAAAGCGTTAGTTGATAGCACAGCGAATTTTATTAGATTTGAACTAGTTAAATTCAATTTTTATGAAATCTCCAGTCTCTTGCATCGCGCTAATCATAACGTTTTTGGGCTCTGCTATTTTTGCAAAAACCGATGCGGTATTTTCTGACAGTTTAAAACCGAAAACGCCCTACAGGGCTTCCGTAACAAAAATTCACGATCTGAAGCACACGAAGTTAGATGTGAAATTTGACTGGGCTAAATCTCAAATGGAAGGTAAAGCTGAAATTACCGGGACACCGCATTTTTATCCGAGCTCAAAACTGGTGCTGGATGCCAGGGGTATGGAGATTAAATCTTTAGAGGTAATAGATTTGCGTCCGAATAAAAAAGATGGAACCAAAACAAAACCGGGTCATGCCGAGGCTATTTCTGCGCAAAAACTCAATTCGAGTTTTGTGTATTCAAATGATTCTATCAAAATCAACCTTGGAAGAGAATTTTCCAGTGGTGAGGAATATTTGGTAAAGATCCAATACACAGCCAAACCAAATGAGCTGAAAAAAGGCGGAAGTGATGCGATTAGCGATGACAGGGGCCTGTATTTTATCAACCCCAAAGGAGAAAACAAAAACAAAATGCCACAAATCTGGACTCAGGGTGAGACCCAGGCCAGTTCAGCCTGGTTTCCAACAATAGATAATCCAAATCAAAAAATGAGCACGGAAATTCTGATGACCGTTGACTCGAAATACACTACCCTATCAAACGGTTCCTTGGTAAACAGCAAAACAAACCCCGACGGAACTCGCACCGATCATTGGAAACAAGATCAACCCCATTCGCCGTACCTGGTGATGATGGCGGTAGGTGAGTTTAAAAAAGTAACGGATGCGCCCTGGAACGGTAAAGAAATAAGCTACTACGTAGAAAAGGAATACGAACATTATGCAAAAGAAATTTTCGGAAACACAAAGGAAATGATCGAGTTCTATTCAAAGACTCTTGGTACACCCTATCCCTGGGCTAAATATTCGCAGATTGTAGTGAGGGATTATGTAAGCGGTGCTATGGAAAACACCAGCGCCACGTTACATGGAGATTTTATGGTTTACCAAACCTCACGGGAAATGATTGACGGCAAAAAAGGCGAAGCGGTTATCGCCCATGAGCTTTTTCACCAGTGGTTTGGAGATCTTGTTACTGCCGAAAGCTGGAGCAACCTTCCGTTGAACGAATCATTTGCTACATACGGAGAATATTTATGGGAAGAATACAAAAACGGTCGAGACGCCGCTGATGCGCACAGCAGAAAATCACGCCTGGGCTATTTTATGTCTTCACAGCAGTTGCCTGAACGAAACCTGATTCGCTACGAATACCAAAGTCGTGAAGATATGTTTGATGCCTGGAGTTACAATAAAGGTGGGCAAATTCTTCACATGCTCCGAAAATATGTAGGTGACGCAGCTTTCTTTGCTTCTTTAAAATTATACCTTGAACGTAACCGCTTTAAAGCTGCAGAAATTCATGATCTTAGACTAGCTGTTGAAGAAGTGACAGGAAAAGATATGCAGTGGTTTTTCAACCAGTGGTTCCTTGCAAAAGGTTATCCTATTCTTGAGATTGAGCACAACTACGATGAAGCAACAAAACAAGTAAACGTCAACGTAAAACAGAAACAAGATCTTAAAGAATGTCCTCTTTATATCTTGCCTGTAGAACTTGATATTTATGTAAATGGCAAAAAGGAAAGACACCAGGTGACCGTGGAACAGGTTGAACAGAACTTGTCGTTTCCATGCGAGAAAAAACCAGACCTGGTTATATTTGATGCAGAGCGACAACTCCTTGCCATGAAAACCCATACAAAAACAAATGCGGAACTAATTTTCATGTACTACAATGCTCCTTTATACAGCGATCGCCTGGAGGCACTTGAAAGTTTAAAAACACAGTTAGATAAGCCCGAAGTATACAAATTATTCTGCGATGCGGCTGTGAAGGATAAGTGGTATGAACACAGAATACTTGCAATTGGAGCGTTAAAGTCAGCCGGAAAGGAAAACGAAACTAAACCTCTTGTGGTTTCTATCGCTAAAAACGATCCTCATACAAAAGTGAGGGCTGCAGCCATAAATCTTATTTCTGAAAATTATAAAGGCGCTGACGTTGACCAAATTTATCTAAGTGCGCTCTCAGATAAATCATATGCAGTTCTCACTGCTGGACTTAAGGGCATTGCTTCTTCCAATCCAGTATTGGCGATGGAAAAAGCAAATTCATTGCAGAATGAAAAAAACCTGGAAGTGTTTAATGCAGTATCAAACATTTATATCAAAGAGGGTTCTGATGCCAACAGCGCTTATTTTGCCAATGCCAAAGACTTTATTACAGGTTTCGATTATTTTATCTACGTTCGTCAATATGGAAAATTCCTGAAACGTTGTTCTGACCCGAAATCTTTTGAGGAAGCAGGTCGCGCCCTTTCATACGTTGCAAAAGGATCTACGAATGAAGGATTAACAAACTATGTAAAGCGCACCTTTGATGAGTCTGTTATTGGAGGTTTAAAATCCTTACAGGAAAAAGCAAAATCTGCTGGCGCTCCGCAAAATAAAATCACCGAGCTTGAGGAACTTCAAAAAAGACTGTCTGAAGAGATGATAGCCAACATGAGCAAATAGTGTTACCGTAACCCGCAAATGATGGGGAAAAACAAAATACTCGTACTTTTTTTAGGATGCTCCTTCGCGCTGTTCAGCCAAAAGTACAATTTTGTAAACTGGACTGTTGAAGATGGACTCATTCAGTCGCAAGCTTCTTTTATTTCCCAGGATAGATTTAATCGTTTATGGATAGGAACCGAGGGAGGAGCGAGTTGTTTCGACGGTAATAACTTTTTGGATTTTACCATCCACCAGGGACTTTCCTCCAATAACATAAACTGTATTTTATGCGATAAGAAGGGAAATCTTTGGTTTGGGAGCAACTATGGAATTTCCGTTTATAGCGGAAAAACCTTTAACACTATTGAGCTCTCCAAAAACCCGTTAAACGTCATCACACAGATGCAGGAGCTTGATCATGGAGATGTTCTGGCTCTAAGCAATTACAAATTATACCGTATAAAAAATCATATTGCGCAAAAAGAATGTATTTCCGGCGATACGGCCGAGCGTGTTAGCGAATTTCTTGTGGATCGTGTTGGAAATATCACCGCCTGCGTCTATAAAAAAGGTCTTTATAAACAAGAAGATAAAGGTTGGAAGATTTTTTATCCGTTTTCGGACTTAGAAAATAATCTTTACATCCGCGAACGATTTATCAATTCGAAGAACGACACATTTATACTTTCCAATAAGGGCCTATTAAAATTTCAGAACGGTAAGCTCCGGAGCTTCATTATAGAGAAACAAAATTCAACCGAACTTAATGTTCTGTGCATTGCAGAAGATGCCCAGGAAAACTTATGGCTTGGTACCGATAATGGCCTGTACAAAATTGAAGGTGAAAAACTAGTTCGCTTTGATCAGGCGAGCGGTTTTACGGATAACTCGGTAAATCACATTTTTAAGGATGTAGAAAATAACCTTTGGTTTGCTACGAATGGGGACGGAATTTTTAAGTACAGGGGAAATACATTTACTTACTATGATAAAACTTCCGGTTTTTCAAATACTATTATAACCGGCGTTGTGCAAACTCAAACCGGAGTAATTTATACCGGGGGATATGGAGGAGGTCTTTATAAAATTACCGGAAGCGGCAAGCTGGAAAAGGTATTCCATAATGGCGCCGTGCTTGAAAATAGCAGAATAAACGTTCTTTATGCCGACCGGGAAAACAATGTATGGATAGGTACTGAATCGAAAGGAACGTATTATTACAACGAACAAAAGGGCCTCACACAACTTAACAGTAATTCCAAAAATGAACCAGAGATAAGGAGCAGTACATGCTTTTTGGAAGACACTCGGGGCAATATGCTGGTTGGCACCAATAGGGGACTTTTCCTGAGAGAAAAAAATGGCTCCATAACAAAACTTGATTTATCTGACAAACTGGTAACGGCGCTCAACCAATTTGATTCCGCACATATTATAGCAGCTACCTCCAAAGGTCTGTTTTTGATGAATGAAAACTACCACGCCGAACCGTTCTACGAAAAGCAACTGGGTAATGCATCGGTACTTTGTTTGTCGAAAAACAAAGACAATTTATGGATAGGCACCACGGATAAAGGCGTATTAAATCTGAATTTCAGAACCAATAAAATTATTTCTTACACAAGCAACGATGGCTTACCAAGCAATTTCATATACAGTATAGACGTTTCTGACAAAAATAAGGCCTGGATCGGTACCGGTTTTGGAATCTGCAATCTTCAAACCGACAGCCAGGGAAAGGTTATTGCCATTAAAAATTACGGGCGTTCCGACGGATTATTTGGAATGGAGTGTAATCATAATTCTCTTTTGAAAGCGAAGGATTCCAGCCTATGGTTCGGGACAACCAAAGGATTATTCCATTTTAATCCACAGACTGACATCAACGAGAAAAATCAGCCGCTTGTTCTTCTCCGTTCTGTAAAATTATTTTCTTCTACCATAAGCGACAGTACATTATACACTAATTCAGGAACCTGGTTCTCGGTTCCGGAGGGTTTAAAACTGGGATCAAAACAAAACCATCTTAGTTTTGAACTTGGGTCCATTTATTTTACAAATCCCGGTGATGTGGAGTATAGATACAAACTCGACGGAATTGATAAAGCTTTCAGCACAACAACGAATCCAGACATACTTTATCCCTCTTTACCTCCGGGCAAGTACACTCTCCGCGTAATGGGAATAACAAAGAACGGAGTGTTGTCAAAAAACGAGATCACTTATCATTTCGAAATTGAGAAAGCGTTTTATCAGACCAGAACCTTCCAGATCTTTTCAATAATAGCTTTATTGGCCACCGGAGCTCTTTTTGCTTACCTGACCACAAGAGCAAGGCAAAAAAGAAAACAAAAAGCTAAGGAATTACTGGAAAGAATACGCGAGGAAGAATTTATGAAACTCAGACAAAGAACAGCGGAAGACTTTCACGACGAAATGGGAAATAACCTCACCCGCATTTCCATTCTGACCGACATGCTGAAATCAAAATTGAACAACAAGGAACCAGAAATCAGTAGCCTGGTTGATCAGATAAAAGAAAATACGGGCTCGTTATACAAAGGATCAAGGGACATTATCTGGTCCCTCAACTCCAAAAATGACGACCTGTATGAGATCGCAGAACATATCAAAGACATTGGCAATGAGTTGTTTCATGACACCAGCGTGGATTTCAATTACGAACATAATTTTGATCCCGACAGTGGTTTAAAATTAAAACTCGATTATAGCCGCAACCTCACGATGATTTTCAAGGAGGCTTTCAGCAATATCCTGAAACACTCAGACGCTACGCTTGTGGACGTTAAGTTAGAGCAAAGGAACAAGGGAATTGAAATTGTAATTAAAGACAATGGAAAGGGAATTGACCCGAATAAAAAATCGAAAGGCAACGGTATAAAAAACATGAAAACCCGTACCAGCCGAATGAATGGGTATTTTAATTTGAACCTCGCGTTAACGCAGGGCACGCAGATAAATATAGAATTGAACGATATCTTTATTTGACATGGAAGAAACCAAAAAAATAAGAGTCTCAATTATTGAAGACGATGAGACAATACGAAATGGATTTACATACCTGATTAATGCATCCGGCAACTACAGTGTAATAAGCTCGTTTTCGAACGCCGAAAGCGCTTTGCAACATTTAGCAAAAGAGCAACCGGAAGTTATTCTGCTTGACATCGAATTGCCAGGCATGAAGGGTATCGATGCCATTCCGAAAATAAAACAAATTCTTCCTAAGACTCATATCTTAATGTTAACTGTTTACGATAATGAAGAGAACGTTTTCAACGCGCTGACAAAAGGAGCTTCGGGATATTTAACCAAAAGCGATAGTACCGAAAAAATAATGGATGCCATCCAGGAAGTAATGGATGGCGGTGCTCCGATGAGCATGAATATTGCAAAAATTGTAATCAAGTCTTTCCACAAAAACCACAATACACCACTCACCAAAAGAGAAACCGAAATCCTGGAACAAATTGCTAACGGGAAGAGCAGAAGTAAAATTGCAAAACAAATGTTCATCGATCTTGAGACCGTAAAATCTCATATAAAACACATTTACGTAAAATTAAACGTGCACTCCAGGGAAGACGCAATTAAAGAAGCTAAGAATAACAAATATATCTGATTAGCCCTTTAATCTTATTCTACAGGCTGTTTCCGCTTCCTTTAGTAATTCCTTCAAGGCTGGTGATTTTACATCAGCTTCCGAATTTAGCGCAACGTATTTATGCAATTTACCGCTACCGCTCAACAACCTTGAGGGATCTGAAAGTTCCGTTCCTCGGTTAAATCCCATCTTCACTTGTTTTTTTGAAAATATGAGTGTACAGATCATGCCTTTGTAACCTGGTCCCAATCCATACGCCATCAGATTTGCGGGAAGATCCGATTGTTCGTACACTCCGTTGATGTTATCCAAGATCAACTTACTCGCAGCAAGCCATATTGCACTGATCCTCGCATCGTATTTAGCAAGCAAAAGATCAAGACTCATTGTGTTTTTGTCTTAAAAAGATTAGCACTAAAGTAAATTAAATATTAAGAAGTCAACAAATCACTTAAGACCAGGATCTAAACTTAATGATTTCGTCAACTAGGTCTAATGATAAGACCTAAACAGCAAAGTAGTTTTGCCTCATAATATTTTAATCCTTATGAAAAAAACTTTATCACACTTAATTTTCGGATTTGTACTGGCAGCTTCGGCTTCAGCTCAAAACCTGGTTACTGGTCCTAGCACGACCACTACACCTTATTTATGGCCAACTACTCCCGGTGGAACCGTTGTTTCGATTCTTACTGCCGGAGATGTTGTTGGAACTTACACATTTACCGGTCTTGGCGATGGAATGGGCGCAATTGATAACGGGGGAAATACCTTTACCCTCGTTCTGAACCATGAAATGGGAAATACTGCCGGAGCAGTGCATGCACATGGACAAACCGGAGCGTACGTTTCCAAATTAGTAATAAACAAATCAAATCTTCAGGTAAATAGTGTTTCCGATCTCATCCAGGACGTTAAGATATGGACCGGCACAACTTATACCACTTATAACTCTGCAAATACATCCACACTTGCTCAATTCGGGAGATTTTGTTCAGGTGATTTAGCCAAAGTAACAGCATTTTACAATCCTGCGAGCGGAAAAGGCACTCAGGAAAGAATGCTCCTTAATGGAGAAGAAACAGGTGCAGAAGGAAGAGCGTTTGCACATATTGCTACGGGACCCGAAGCCGGTGTTACTTATCAACTTCCACATCTGGGCCG
>JAEUTM010000285.1 GCA_016788025.1 Bacteroidia bacterium | reverse complement strand
ATTCACCGAAAGAATGAGTTAATCAAAAGCGAAAAAGACTGGATTTCATCTTTTCCCAACGTACACTTAATTGGTGTCGAAAATCTGCACTCGAAAATATACTTAAATGACAAACAATGCCTGATCGCATCGATGAACTTTTATGAATATTCTCAAATTAACAATTATGAGATTGGAATAAAAATCGATAAAATCGACAAGAATAATTATCAACGGGTTCTGGAAGAGGTTTTGGTAATGTCAAAGTTTTCGGCCAAGTATGATATTTTATTGAAAACGATCGAATCTGAAATTGATTACACAGCAGGTAAACTATTTGATCGGTTGAAAGAAGTTACTGGAAAGTATAAAAGGTCGAACTTCGGGAATGACGCGTATGTTGAATTTTGTGATGAAGCCAGAAAACTTGTTGATTTTCAGAATAATGAATTGTATCAGGATAAAACGGCCATCTTGCGAAGTGCAAATATCGGGAAGAAAAGATTTGATGAACTATTTGATAAACTAAAATAAGAAGTGTCGTCCCGGTCCGGTTGTATCAAGTACGGTAAATGTTGTTTCGGGTTTAAAGGTATTCCATGCAATGAACATTGCAGTGCTTCGACCGGACAGGGTTTTAAAATTCCTGACGAACCCATAGTGCAAAAAATAAAGAAAAGCGCCCCCGGACATGAATGAACTGATCAGAAAACTCACACCCAAACTGGAGTTGTTTATTGTATTGCTTCTTGGATTCGGACTAATGATCTATAGCTCGACCCGTGGATTCATTGTCGTAAATTCAAATTATACTCATTCGTGGAACTATAAGTTCACCAATCAGGGGCAGTTTATCATTGTAATTTATGAGACGATTGCCTTATTGCTTATCCTGTATATTTTAAAAGTCAGAGGCTGGCGTTTAGCTGATTTTAATCTTGATTTTACATTGAAGATGATAGGGATAGGAATCCTGTTGATATTCATTCGGAATGTTATAACGAATATCGGATTCAAGTTGTTTGAGGCAGGCGGTGTCGTTGATGAATCGGTGGCAAAACATGTACAGTACCGGCTGGAATCAAACTGGATTGCCATTTCATTGATTATTGTTGTAAATTCAATTTATGAAGAATTTCTTCTGATAGGATACTTCTTTAAAAAGCTTGAAAAATATCACCCTGCAATTGTGATCGGACTGAGTATGCTGATTCGTTTGTCATACCATACGTATCAGGGCTGGATGAGCCTCTTTACTATAATTCCAACCGGATTGGTATTTGGATACTATTACTATAAGTACAAAAAATTATGGCCTTTGATTATTGCACATGGATTTGCGAACTTAACAGCTTCTTTGGCTCTGCATTTTCATTGGGCCGGGAAGTAGAATGATGTATCAGATTAAGTAAATCCGGAACATCAGATCGGCCTTTTGGCAAAATCAGGTTTTATTGCTTTACAGGGCGGTAAATAAGAAGAAAAGCAAATCTTTGTAAAAAGTTTCTCGGGGAAATTCAGACCTTGCGTATAGTTGCGAGATGTATACGGCAACCCGGAAAAAAGACATGAAATGAATAAACAGATGACTGTAAAACCGAATGAATGGGAAGATTTTAAGCATCTCTTTAAACGGCAGGAAGTCCCGGCAAAAAAGGTGCTCTTAAAGGAAGGACAAGTCTCAAGAACAATGTTTTTTATTGAGAAGGGTTGTTTACGGACCTGGATAAATAATGACGGGAAAGAAATCACCACTCAGTTTTTCTTTGAAGGAGACAGTGTTTCTTCTATTGAAAGTTTTAGAACCAATCAACCCAGTTTATACAGTATTGAAACTATAGAACCCTGTATCTTACAAACAATTTCTCAAAAGGATTTTCAGGATATTCTGGAGAACTTGCCCGAGTTAAGAAAAAAACTGGAAGACCACTTATTCCGGCGACTTTTTCAGTCTCAGCAACTCATGTACTCTTACCTGAAAAATAATCCGCAAAAACGTTACGAAGAGTTGACTGAAAATTATCCTCATATTGTTCAGCGTGTGCCACAGCATTACATTGCTTCCTACTTAGGGATTACCTCGGTTTCATTAAGCAGAATACGTAACAGGCAGTAAGAATTCGTTTCTTAACAATTGTTATCGTCCGAAGGATAAACTGTTTCTCAATTTTGCAGGGTATTTAAAACAGCAATAAAATGAGAACAGTAATTGTATTTAACCATCCCTATGAAGGAAGCTATTGCAACGCTATACTTCATGCGGTAACCAAAGGACTTCAAAAGGCCGGTCACGAAGTGGATCTTATGCATCTTGATAACGATGGATTTAGTCCTGTAATGACGCAAGACGATTTAAAAGCGTTTACAACGCACCAGCCTGTCGATCCGCAGGTGATTAATTACAGCGAGCGGTTGAAAAACGCCGACCATTTGATTTTTATCTTTCC
>JAEUTM010000241.1 GCA_016788025.1 Bacteroidia bacterium | reverse complement strand
TCCGTAAAGACTTACCATTCCCACTTGGTGGAAGAACTCTGTGGCACTTACGTTTTCGAGTTGCGGCTGAGATTCCACTACCTTTTCCCAGGCCTCAGAAACCATTTCTTCGCTGAGTGTTAAACAGAATGTACCAATCAGGTAAATCAGGATCATCAGACCGCAAGCAATAAAAGAAAGGATACAAAGTATCTTTAAAAATTCAGGGCGTTGTGGAGTTTGTGTGCCCATTCCTGGCGAATCGTTGTCTATCGTGGTGTCCATGTTTTAAGGTTTGAATTCTTGTAAAAATGCTAATAAAAAAAGGGAAATACTAATTCCAGATGGCAATTTATACCAAAGCACATTACTTTATTTTAGCGGTATATTTAAAGGATGCATAAATAAGCCTATCTTAGAAGTCAACTCAAAAATAGCTTATGAACTATTTACTATCGTCTTTTTCCTTTATACTTTGTTGGTCTTCTTGCCAAGAGGTCGCTGAGATATTGCCTTCGAAGACCGCCTCGTTTAAAGGAAAAATACTCGCAAAAGTTCCAAAATCTTTTTTTAAGTTGGCTTCTATTATTTTAATGAAACTTTATGCGTGATTTAGGATCATCGCTTGAAAATAAACGCTGGTGGAGCCTGTTAAAGGATAATCGTTTTGTTTTTATCCATCTTTTTTTCTGGCTGTGCATTTATCTTTTGCTCGGTCTTTTTAACTGGGTGAAAAACATGCCAGATAACGGAAATGTTTCCTGGTATGATGCTGGCTGGTACAGGTCCATAAGGGATGGTGGTTACCAATATCATTCCGACCAACAATCCAACGTCGCTTTCTTTCCGCTTTTTCCTTTAATCTGGAAAATCCTTCATTTAAACAATATTCGCATGGGCCTTATCAACTGGTTGATTTGTTTTCTGTCTATGGTAATGCTAAAAAAATCTCTGAAACTTCAAACGCGGGAAACACTGTTATTTCTATCTTTACCTAGTATGATGTTTATGTATCTTCCTTACACGGAAGCAACTTTTTTATTTTTCTGCAGCGTCTTTCTGATAGGCATGTATGAAAAAAGAACATCATGGATTTTGGTTGGTTTGTTCTTTTCTTCGCTGGTAAGGCCAACTGCTATGTTTTATATTCCTGCTTTGATTTTTTCCGAATTTGTTGTTGCCCGTGCAAATGGAGAAAATTTTAAGGCTCCTTTGAAAAGGATATTACTTTATAGTGGAATCTCTGCTCTGGCTCTTTTGCTTGTTGCTATCGTGCAACGTTATCAGACAGGAGAATGGTTCTTGTTTTTTGAAGTGCAGGGACAATTCTGGAACCATAAGTTAACGATGCCACAACTGCCATTTACTACCTGGGATGAGGCGAGAATACTTTGGCTTGATGGAATTGCTTTGGCCTTTGGTATAATGGCGTTTTTGTTTTGCATTGTTTGGAAATTTCGTGCGCTTTTCAGAAGATTTGAAAACCAGAATTCCCCTCCTGCAATTGTTTTGTTTTCTGCTGTGTTCTTAAGCCTCTCCACTTTTTCGGTTGTGTTTTTTGACGCCCGCGACAGCCCGGAAGGAACAACTCTGCTAAGTCTGAATCGTTACATCCTTGCATCTCCGTTTTTTATCGTATTTCTTTGGCACATTCTTAAACCGGGTGAATTCCTGAAAGAGTATTTCATCCTGCTTCTAATATCGGCGGCGATTGTCTGGTACTGCCTGTATCCGGTTACTGAATTCGAAGGGCTTAAACAACATGTGTTGCATAAAAATAAAGCGGAACTTTATTTAGGAGGGATTTGTGTGTATCTCGGACTTTATCTGTTGATGAAATTTAAAGAAATCAGAAGTGAGCTGATTGGGGGTGTATATTGCCTGAACCTTGTGTTGCAGCTATATCTGCTGAACGAATTCCTGAAACAGAATTGGGTTGGATAGTTCCTCAAAATAAACAACGCAGATTACACGGATTACACGGATGATTGATTTTTAAAAATCTGTGAAATCTGCGAAATCTGCGTCAAACATTAGGTCTTATTTCCCAGAGAAAGGCGGGTATTTATCTGTTAGGAAAGAGGAATACAATCTTACGCGTGTAGCCCAACGGATTGTGCCTACCATAAAGTCGTGCATGCCTTTGGGATATTCGCCCGTAAACAATACGATCCACCAGGCAATAAAAATAATGAAGGGAGTAACGATTGCTCTTCCTAGTAAACAAATACCATGGGGAATAAGCACGTAAAAGAATTGAAAAAAAAGCCTCAGGAGTAACAAACCCTGACTCAATTTTTCCGGATAAGTGATGTGCATTACAATTCTATCATCTTCCGATCCCATACCAAAAGCCGGGTATCCATCGGCCAGGTGTAGCATACGCGCCTGAAGGCGTGCTGACCAGCGGATGAAGGAAACCTGGTAATCGAAAAAAGAACGGGGATATTTACCTGTGAACAAAACAGCCCACCAGGAAAGGAAAGATAAAAATCCAGAGCCTATTGCAATAAAAAATAGCAAAAAGGCGTGCGGAATGAGAATGTAAATTTGTCCGAAAAAAGTACGCAGGAGCAACTGACCTCTGGAATATTTGTTCTGATGAACAATATCAAAGGCAAAATCTGTTTGAATGTTTGTTTGTTCCATGTGATATTTTTATTGGTTATAACAATGAAAATAAAAGCTTTTGCCAAAAAAGCCAATATTAGTTCTTAACAATAAAAGGATTTAGGAACAGTATTTATACGCATTGAACACAGATAACGCAGATTGTGCGGATTATTTAAGATGAAATTTCTGTTAATCCTTATGCATCTTAGAATACATCGCTTTTTCCGTTTTAAAATTTCTTCCAGATTTCAAAGGCCTCAACGGTGGATTGATCACGCGCTTCCTTTAGCTTAAGTATTGGATTAAAAAACCAGGTGTTTCCTTTTTTATCTTTTTGCAGTGAAATTATTTTTATTTGCTCGGCTGAGTTAACTGTTAATTCTATCGTATCATTGGCAGAAAAGTACATTAACCAGTGGTCGAGATTATTTCTTAATACCATGCCATTTACTGCCATGATCTCATCCCCTGCGAACAATCCGGCCTTCCAGGCAGGCGAATATGGTGCCACCAATGTGATTTTGCTGAAAAATCCGTTTTCCATTGCTTTAAAACCATAATAGTATTCATACTGAAGCGGTGGCTTCTCTTTCAACATTTCTATTCCCAAGTAATCGAAACAATCTTTTAAAGGCGTTTCAAAGTCATTTGGACTGTAGACAAAGGTTTTAAAGAAGTCTGAAAGATCTGTGTTACCTACTTCGTTCACTAATTTGATGATGTCCTGCTCTGAGTAGCCCAATCCTTTTTTACCAAATCTTTCGTATAACAAGACGCAAACATCTCTCAAACACTTTTTATTTTCTGTTGCCTGCATGAGTTTTACATCCAACATAAAAGCAATGAGGTTGCCTTCATCGTAAATGTTTGTTTTTCGGTAAGGCGCACCGGGCGTGTACCCGTCCAGCCAGGTTTCCCAGCTACTATGCGCCACACTTAAATTGTAGCGGCCAAAATTGTGAAAGTGTTTAAACAGCCTTTCCTGCAGGGTATGGAAATATTGAGGTAAAGTAAACACCTCGCTCGACAACAACAATTTATCACCATAATAAGTTGTAAAACCCTCGTAGACATATCCGGTTCTTGCGTAATTTTCTTTTGTGTAATCGTAAGGCTGCATCTCCTTTGGACGAATGGTCTTGATGTTCCATACATGAAAGAGTTCATGACAGCTCACCCCGAGCACATCTTCATAAACCGGACCAGAATTTATGGCGTAACCTGGCCCGATGGCAATTACCGTGTTCTTTTTGTGTTCTACACCGTGATAAAATTTAACCGGCAGGATCTGAAATAAAAAATGATATTCGTTGTATGGAAAATCTTTCCAGAATTCAATTTGTTTTTTCGTGAACGCTGCAAAATCCTTTTTTATTTTCTCGAAATCCGGACGGCACTCCCCGTTAAAATGCAGAAAAAATTTAACTCCCGAACATTCATAAACATCTGTTTTAATACCGGCAGATGCGATAAAAGGAGAATCTACCAATTCTTCGTAAGTATCTGCATATAGAACATTCTTTTCTGATCTAAGAGAACACGCGATCTTATAATTGTCGGGGATCTTCAGCTCGAGCTGGTGTTCCTCATCTGTTCTACCCACCACATACATACAACAGTGAACGGGATTCATGTAGATTTGGCTTGCATCTGCGTAACATGCACCTGCATTTAATTCAGTAGAATAGTAACTGTATGTTACTTTTAGTGTTGAAGCTCCATTTGTTTTTATCTCCCAAAGATCTTTGTTGAGTTTGGTGTATTCAAGTAATTCCTCTTTTTCATTAAACACATCAACACGCTTAATATTTTTAGCAAAATTGCCCAGTTCGTATCGTCCTGGTCGCCATGCTGGCAATTGCAGCTGAATGGTTTCCTGCGAAACATTTTCGATAAACATATCGATATAAACATAATGCGATGAAGGATTTTTCTGGTATAAAGAATATTTGATCATTTCCTGCTGTAATTTTGGTCCAAAAGTATACATTTGATAAAACATAGTCCATGCGGGTTCTTCTTTTTTTATCGCTTCTTTCAACTATTGCTTTTGGAGATGAGCCGGATACAAGCCTGGCAAGAATCCTGAAGTTAAAAAGCGACACCGCACAAGTAAACGAACTTTATAAACTTAGTAATTCCTTAAGGAACAGTAATCCCGATCAGGCCTGGTATTACGCTCATTTATGCGAAGAAAAAGCACAGATTTCCGAATCACAAAAACATTTAGCCAAAAGCTATAATATGCTCGGAGTGTTGTACTACAAAAAAAGTGACCTGAAAAAGGCAATGGCTTATCACCAGAAAGCTCTCGAATTGCGCACTTCCTGCAAAGATGAAATGGGTTGCGCCATGAGCCGCGTTAATCTTGCGAATATCTACACGGATGCCCAGCTTTATGAAAAAGCAGAAGAAAATTACCTTGCGGCGCTCGATATTTACAACCATTTGGGTGATTTGAAGCGGGCGGGTGATTGCCTCATGAATCTTGGCGTTTTAAAACAAACTACCAAACAAAACAAGATAGCCTTCGAAAATTACTCAAAGGCTCTTGAAATTAGTGAGCAGCTTAATAACCACGAGATGAGAGCCAGGTGCCTTAACAACATAGCGCAGATTTTTTTCGAAAATGGTGAGTACGACCGCTCTATCGCTTTCCAGGAAGATGCTTTGAAAATAAGGAACATGATGGATAACAATGTAGAGGTTGCCGACAGTTATTTAAATCTTGCTTCCAACTACATTAAACTTAAACAATATGATAAGGCAAAATACTACCTCGACACTGCCGTTGTTGTGAGTAAACATTATGACTATTACGAGGCAGAATTAATGGCTTACAAAATTAGATCAGATTACTTTTCAGCAATAAAAAATCATGAAGGAGCCTATTACTGGCTTAATAAGTATTATGATAGCAAAGACAGTTTAATTGCTGTTCAAAATGAACCTGAGAACTTTGATTTTAAAATGCCTGAGATACTTGGCACGAAACAAGCCGCCGTAAAGGAATTTAATAATTTATGGCTTTTGATTTCGGTCTTGATTTTTGTGATCTTTGTACCGTTGATGTTATTCCGTTTAAAACGATGAGCAAGAAAGGAAAAGACAGGGTGAATGTGGTGTATTCAACCAACCCTAATTTTAAATACGAAGAAGACCAAAATTATGAGCATGATACGCTGCCACCACAACAGCAGAATCTTAAGGTATTCCTGGATCGCATAGGAGGTGGAAAAATGGTAAGTCGTGTGTCAGGTTTTGTGGGCAAAGACGCTGATCTCGAATCACTGACCAAAACGCTGAAACAAAAATGCGGAGTTGGAGGAAATGCTAAGGAAGGAGAGATCTTAATACAGGGAGACAAACGCGATAAGATTATTGAACTTCTGACGAAGGAAGGATATAAAATAAAAAAAGCCGGGGGTTGATCGCGCTATCAGATTCTTAAAAAATCGTTATATTTGATAGTATCATTTGATACTATCAGTTGAAGCCGCCTTATGCGATAACCGAAAAGATCTTACAGTTAATTGTTGCCATTTCGGAAAAAATAGGCGCAATTAACGCTGCTTATCTCTATAAACCACCAACGGAACTAAGAAAAAAAAACCGGATAAAAACTATAAAGTCTTCTCTCGAAATTGAAGGCAATACTCTGACCGAAGATCAAATCACGGCTTTGTTTGACAATAAAAAGGTCATTGCTCCAAAAAAAGATATACTTGAAGTACAGAACGCGATATCTGTTTATAACAAATTGAACGATTTTAATCCCTATGAATTAAAGTCACTCTTAAAAGCGCACTCGATTTTAATGAAAGACCTGGCTACAAATCCGGGTAAATTAAGAAGCACAAATGTTGGCATTGTCAAAGGCAGTAAGATAGAGCATCTCGCACCAATTGGGGCAAATGTAAAAGGCCTGATGAAAGATCTGTTCAACTACCTGAAAAAGGACAATGAATTGATTTTAATAAAAAGTTGCGTTTTTCATTATGAATTTGAATTCATTCATCCATTTGTTGATGGAAATGGCCGAATGGGTAGATTATGGCAGACTCTCATCTTAATGCAACAATATCCTGTTTTTGAATTTCTGCCAATGGAGCGTTTAATTAAACTTCGGCAGAATGAGTATTACGGAAAACTCTCGGAAGCTGACAAAAAAGGTGCTTCCACTCCTTTTATAGAGTTTATGTTAGAAATCGTATTCGAGGCTCTCGATGAATTACTTAAGTCTCAAAACCACACCCTTCATGTTGAGGACAGGATTGGTTTATTTAAAGAAAAAGCAGGAAAAAATAATTTTACCAGAAAAGACTACTTAAATTACTTTAAGAACATATCCGCACCCACAGCAAGCAGGGATTTAAAATGGGCAGTGAATCAAAAAATTCTAAAAAAGAAGGGAAAACAGCGGTTAACCGAATATGTGTTCACTTAAATAAAAAAGCCTCCCCAAAGCTATGGGAAGGCTTTTCATTGTGGTTATAATCATTAGTTTTTAGACAAATACTCCGCCACTCCTTTGTGGTCGGCTTTCATTCCAGCGTCTCCTTTGGTCCAGTTCGCAGGGCAAACTTCTCCGTTTTCTTCGAAGAACTGAAGAGCGTCTACCATACGTAGCGTTTCCTCAACGTTACGACCCAGAGGAAGATCGTTGATCAGCTGATGACGAACTATTCCGTCTTTATCAATTAAATATAATCCGCGGAAAGCGATCATTGGTCCGGTAGCAATAAGGTTACCATTGTCATCCACATCATAATCTCCGAAAAGGGTTCCGTAGTTAAGAGCAATGGTTTTAGTTGTGTCGGCTACAATTGGATACGTTACTCCTTTAATACCACCTGCGTTTTTTGCCATTTGCAACCAACCCCAGTGGCTCTCTTCTGTGTCTGTGCTACATGCTACAACTGCACAATTACGCGCTTCAAATTCTTTAAGTTTCTCCTGGAATGCGTGTAATTCTGTTGGGCACACAAATGTGAAATCTTTCGGGTAAAAGAAGAACACCACATATTTCTGACCCAGATACTGATCGAGGGAAAAGTTCTCCACTATTTCGCCTCCGTTAAGCACTGCGCCTGCTTTAAATGACGGCGCTTTTTTTCCTACTAAGCTTGACATAATTTATGATTTTTCGTTTATAAGATTTTAATTAAGTGTGCAAAAATAATGAATTACCGCGGGCTATTTTAAGGTAAATTGCATCATCTGAAATCCTTAACAAATATTACATTATGAGCCTGATTGTTGGTGAAAAAGCCCCTGATTTTAAGCTGTTTAACACAGAGAAAAAAGAAATAAGCCTGAGCGAACTAAAGGGCAAAAATGTGGTTCTTTTGTTCTTCCCTCTAGCATTTACCAGCACCTGCACTGCTGAATTGTGTAATATCCGCGATAATTACAGTATTTACAACAACCTGGATGCTGTTGTGTTTGGGATTTCTGTAGACTCTCTGTTTTCCCTCGGAAAATTCAAAGCCGAACAAAATCTGAATTTTGATCTGTTAAGCGATTTTAATAAAGAAGTTTCCAAAGCCTACGATTGCCTTTATACCCAATTTGGCTTTGGAATGATGGGCGTTAGTAAAAGAGCTTCTTTTGTGATTGATAAAGAAGGCATTCTAAAACACCAGGAAGTGCTTGAAAAAGCAGGCGACTTGCCGAATTTTGAAGCCATCCAGTCCGCCTTACGTTCTGCTAAATAATATGCTGAAACGTTATTTTTTAAATAAGGAAAGTGTTGAAGCCGGCTGCGACGAGGCTGGACGTGGCTGTTTGGCCGGTCCGGTTTATGCCGCAGCGGTAATACTCCCTCCGAATTTTAAAAATAAGTGGATAGACGACAGTAAAAAGTTGAGTGATAAAGACCGTTACGAGCTTAGGCCGGAAATTGAAGAAAAGGCGTTAAGCTGGGCAGTGGGCGTGGTTTCTCAACAGGAAATTGATGAGATAAATATTCTAAACGCCTCGTTTTTAGCCATGCACAGGGCGCTGGATCAACTGAAGATAACTCCTGAAATTTTACTGATCGACGGGAATCGTTTTAACCGTTACAAAGAAATTGAGCACAGATGTATTATTGGTGGTGATGCGAAGTTCATGAGTATTGCGGCAGCAAGCATTCTGGCAAAAACCTATCGTGATGATTATATGAAGAACATTTCCCTCCAATTTCCTCATTACGGATGGGATAGCAATATGGGATATCCTACAACAGCCCATCGCGATGCAATCAGAGCGTTTGGGGTGACTGAACATCACAGGCTAAGCTACCAGCTTTTACCTTCTCAATTAGAACTGGAATTCTGAGATTCATTCGGCCTCAGAA
>JAEUTM010000200.1 GCA_016788025.1 Bacteroidia bacterium | reverse complement strand
CTCAACTCTTCCCGAAGAGAATCGATCCGGTGTAAGCGCCTGGTATGATCCTGCGAGAATCCGGTAAAATGCAGAGACAGCAACAAAAACAGTGCAGTAAAAACCCTCATCGTGTAAGCTCTGTAAATTACTAATTATGATTCAATCAGTAAAACGAAATAGATAATCTATGAAAAATTGTTTGCGTCACTAAGCGATACCAGGCCCTTGATTCACCGCCAGCACACTCCCGCGTGCGCAGGCAATGGGCAGTCGTGAAGCTGATGAGCTGTGAATTTTGTTTTGTTAGACTGTTCTTAAGGTGATTTATTCAGCTTAAGTTAATCAGTCTTACAAAACAAAAGAGAGCGTAAGCAATCGACTGCCCTTGATTTTTTGGTTACTTTTTCATCTAAGGAAAAAGTGACATTAGAAATATTAGGTCTATTTCTTCAGCTCCTCTTTCAACCTCTCGCATGCACTGAGCACCAACTGAAACACCCGCTCAAATCCCTCCTCTCCTCCATAATAGGGATCGGGAACTTCCATCTGTTGTCCCGGCTCAACGAGATCTAACAAAAGTTTGGTTTTCTCCTCGTGTGCTTTTGTTTTGGCGAGACGCAATACATTGTTAAGATTGCTCTGATCCATTACGTAAATCCTGTCAAATTTATCAAAGTCAGAGGCGCTGAATTGTCTTGCCCGCAAAGCACTCAGATCAACACCATTCTTCTTCGCATTCAGGATGGTCCTTCTGTCAGGCGCCTCACCAATGTGATAAGCAGCTGTGCCGGCAGAATCAATCTCCATTTTTAAATCGTGTTTCTCTTTCAGATGTAACATAATACCTTCAGCCAAAGGCGAACGGCAAATGTTCCCCAAACAGACAAATAATACTTTTTGCATAAAATAATTTGTGGCAAAAATAAAAAAGCGGACCGATATAATCGATCCGCCCTGATAATTCATCCTTATTCTAAAAACCTTAGCGTTAGCGGTTCTTTAAAGCATAAAACTATAAGAAGCCTGCATGCCATTCGGATAAAATCCTTCTACAAGCACAACACCGGATTTTTTTTCAAGGATACTTTTCACTTCCGCAGCTGAGGTTACTTTACGCTTGTCAATGGCTGTGATAATAAATCCTTGCTGAATGCCAATTTGAGCCAGTTTACCTTTATTCAGTTTTGAAATCTGAACTCCGTTTTCCGCATTCATGTCCGAAAGTTTTTCGGCGTCGATGTTTTGTAATTCAGCGCCAAATACTTCTGCCGATGTCGCCGCGACCTCACTTTTCTTTACCAAACGAGTCGTATTATCAAATGTTTTTAAGACTACCGGCAGGTTAACATTTTTGTCGTTACGCGCTACAGTGACATTGATTTTATCACCAGGACGATACCTGCTGATTTGTTCCTGGAGTTCGCTTACCGAGTTAACAGGCACATCCTGGATGTTGGTGATCACGTCACCTTCTTTCATGCCCGCATCCTGAGCACTACCGCCAGCAGTGATTCCGTTCACGTAAATACCTTTCAGTTTTTTAAGGTTTTTATCAGCAGCAAGTTTGGAAT
Organism: Bacteroidia bacterium; assembly: GCA_016788025.1. Lineage (GTDB taxonomy): Bacteria > Bacteroidota > Bacteroidia > B-17B0 > Aurantibacillaceae > Aurantibacillus. The sequence goes on along the minus strand of JAEUTM010000200.1, from coordinate 2,877 downwards.
CGATGTCCTGGATGTTCACTCCAATGTAAGCACGTTGCACAGCGCCGAATTCTACCATATCACTCACAATTTTTTTCACAATGTTAACCGGTACCGCAAAGGAATAACCCTGAAACGCACCGTTGTTGGAAGCAATCGCCGTGTTGATACCGATCAGCTCTCCGTCTGTATTTACCAGAGCGCCACCGCTGTTTCCAGGGTTCACAGCAGCATCTGTTTGAATAAAGGATTCAATTGGACGATTGTTTCCGTTTAAAATATTATTCCTGCCTTTTGCGCTGATAATGCCCGCGGTAACAGTACTGTTCAGGTTGAAAGGATTTCCAACTGCCAACACCCACTCACCAACCTTCATGTTATCGCTGTTTCCATAGTGCAGGAAAGGAAGACCTTTTTCTTTAATTTTTAATAAAGCAACATCTGTACTGGCATCTGCACCGATCACTTCAGCTTCATAGGTACGTTTATCATTTAAGATCACTTCAATTTTATTGGAACCATTAATCACGTGGTTGTTGGTAACAATGTATCCGTCTTCGCTGATGATCACACCGCTACCGCTTCCCTGCTGGATAAACGTCTGTTGTCTTTTCTGAGGACCAAAAAATAATTCAGCAAATGGATCGTATGCAAGATTATTTACCTGTTCGCTTATAGTCTTAATATGTACCACAGCATTCACCGATTTTTCAGCAGCCATCACAAAGTCGGCACCAGCAACCGCTGTTGATCCACCATTATAATTTGCAAGCTTGTACACCGCAGCCTGCTCAGGATTAGTTACCTGACTTATCGTTTTTTCTCCGAACAAATAATGTGAGGCACCTAAGGCGGCAACTCCACCAACACAAGCCACTAAAAGGGATGAAACTATCTTTTTCATATTCGTATCTTTTTTAAAGTTTAAGTGTTAACGACAAATTTAATGCGAGGCTATGCCCATCAAATTGTTTTTAACAAAGCTTAACCGCTGTAGGGATTCCGCTGTTAAAAAGTCTAAAATCCAGTCTGGTCGGGCACTACATTAAATTTAGTACATTTACACTACCATTTCATGAGAATTAGGAAAAATATCCCAACGTTTGTTTTTGGAGTTTCAATAGGTCTTTTAGCAGGAGTAGGTTTTTTCGTATTTAAGATCAATGACGTGTTTAACCGCATTAAATCAAGCACTGCGGGAACAGTGACCGTCATTGAACAGCCTGTTAAAAACGTTCCTGTTGCCGATGAAGAAACGAAAAGAAAAAACAGGGAACGTTTTAAAATCAACATGTCAAAGAGCCCTAAGCTTAATTACCGGGAGGTGGATAGTCTTATTGCCCTGGACTCCAAACTTAATATTGCTACCGACGAATTATTGTCAGTTAAAAGTGTTAAAGTCATAAAATTGGGTGACAATAATGCAGGGAGCGATTCTTTGGTTTCTAAACTTGCAAACGTAGAAGAAAGTGTTTCGGATACGTATTATATCGAATTCTGGAAAACCCCGCTTAATTCAAAAGGATATCGTTTTTCTAAAAATAAAGTAATGCTTTATGGCTTCCACGAGTATAATAATGTGGTTCTGTACGAAATGAATAGTTCATATTACGTTAAATGTGCCGACCAGGTTTACAAGTTAATGTATGGAGGCGATTTCAGACCTCTGGAACGTGTCGTAGATACTGATTTGCTCACAAGGATCAATTCATGATCATTCCTTTTTATAAATACCAGGGAACGGGAAACGATTTTATCCTGATCGATAACCGCAACAAAGATATTTCCCTCACCAACGAACAAGTTGCCTTTTTATGTCACAGACGCTTCGGTATTGGTGCCGATGGACTCATCCTTCTTGAATTGGAAGCCGCAGTTGATTTCAGGATGGTATACTACAACAGCGATGGAAACACCAGCAGCATGTGTGGAAATGGGGGAAGGTGTATCACTGCTTTTGCAAAATATCTTGGTGTGATTGAGGATAAAGCAAAGTTTATGGCTTCGGATGGATTGCATGAAGCTAGCATTGACAATCACGGGATGGTGTCGCTTAAGATGCAGGACGTAAAACAAGTGGAATCAGGCGAGGATTTTTTCTTTTTAAATACAGGTTCTCCGCATTACGTAAAGTTTGTAAACGACATAGAACATTTCGATGTTTACAATCAGGGAAAAATGATCCGTAACAGCGAACGTTTTCACGAAGAAGGCACCAACGTTAATTTCATTGAGAAAAAGGAAGAAGATCTTTTTGTGCGAACCTACGAAAGAGGTGTTGAGGATGAAACCTATTCCTGCGGAACCGGCGTTACCGCAGCCGCTTTAGTTGCGGCCCTGAAAGGAATAAGCACCGGTAAAAACAACTGCATCATTAAAACAAAAGGCGGTTCACTTGAAGTGACCTTCGAAAAAGTCCTCGAACAGAATTTCTATAACATCTGGCTCAAAGGCCCGGCCACCTCAGTTTTTAGCGGCAGTATACAGTTGGATTAGCTCCCGACTTCGTTTGACCTGACATTTGAGCCTTTTCAGCACAGAGACAACGGAGACACAGAGACGCTGAGTTTTAGTCCGAATATTCTTCATGTGAGATGATTTGCCGTAAGCACCCCAAGCGTGCGTTGGCAAAGGCCGGTCGCAGGGCAAAAGAGCAGCGCTCTTTTAAGCCGGGTTGTGTGTAGGATGAGCTGTGTCCCGAAAGCTTTCGGGATGTGTCTTGTTAGATTGTCCCAAAGGTGATTTATCAACGTTAGGCAGACAATCTTACAAGACGCAAGAGAGCGTTGGCAATCGACCGGCCTTGACGTTTGGCCACTTTTTGTCAAGAAAAAGGGGCATGACAAAAATAAAGTCCCCGTTATTTCCGTAAATTTATTTCCAATTCAAAATGTTTTT
>JAEUTM010000179.1 GCA_016788025.1 Bacteroidia bacterium | reverse complement strand
TCAGGGCAGTATATTTTTCTTTCTTCGCATTGTCTGTTGAAACAAGCGCCAGAAAGTCGGCTTCCGTTTTTTTCTTCTTATTTACAGCGTCTGTCTTCTTCAAACCTTCCATCTCTCCTTTCCATTTTTTGTAATAATTTGCGACACTCGCGTAACGACTGGTATACATCAAACGCACCGTGTCGTTGTTTTTCATATCCTCGTCCATAACCTTTAAACGTTTTTCCCGTAACTGAACTCTCAGAGGATCCTGTTGATTCATTAACAGATCAACCGCATAAGAGGTAAGATACTCCTGCGTTCTACCTGGAAATCCATAAACCATGGTAAAATCTCCTTGCTCTACCCCTTTTAAAGAAATTGGGAAAGAATACACTGGCGTATATGGAACATTGTCTGCTTTGTAATCTGCCGGCTTGTTGTCTTTGCCTGCATAGATCCTGAACATACTGAAATCGGCGTTGTGACGGGGCCACACCCAGTTGTCGGTTTCGCCGCCGAACTTACCAATACTTTCGGGAGGTGTACCAACCAAACGGATATCTTTAAAAACTTCCGTTACAAAAAGATAGTATTCATTGCCATAATAGAAGCCACGCACAAATGCGTCGTAATGATTGTCTTTCTTAGCAGCCATTTCAATGGCTTTCATATTCGACTGGATGACAGAATCTTTCTGAGGCTCAGACATTCCCGCTTTTACATTGGCTGTTACTTTTTGAGTAACATCTTCTATACGTTTGATAAAAGTAACGGTCAGATTTTTGCAAGGCATCTCTTCATTTTGGTTCATTGCAAAATAACCGTTCTTCAAATAATCCTTTTCAACGGTGCTCAAAGAGGCAATGGAAGAAAAACCACAGTGATGATTGGTAAGGATAAGGCCTTTGTTTGAAATGACCTCAGCCGTACACCCCCCGCCAAAAATTGCCACAGCGTCTTTCATGCTCGCCTTGTTAATGCTATAGATTTGTTGAGCGCTGAGTTTAAAGCCATTCTTTTTCATGTCTTTGATATTTAGCGCTTCAACCAGCTGTGGCATCCACATCCCCTCATCGGCTCTGCCAAAAAATATAGCAGTACACAATACAACAATCAGTTTATATTTCATGATATCTTAATTTTAAATCTATTTTATCATACCCGCCATTTTCATGGCATCCATGCGAATAGCGCTATCCAGGGAAATCTGGAGATCCTTGCTTTTCTGAGTTGACTTCTTTAATAATAATGGTGCCTCGCGGATCTGCTTCGCGTAAACCTGGATATTTTTCTGACGTTCTTTCCTGGCATTAAATGTAGCAGGTGAAGTATACATTTCATATACATCTTCAATAAATGAATTTCCGAAATTGGTTAAGTTGCCATCAGCATACAACAACATAATCACATTATTGCTTTCCACCTCAGATTTCAGATCCAGTTGCCATGTTTCCGTTTTTTCTTCAGAAGATCTCGAAGGAATGACTTTGTTATTGTAATACCAAAACTCGCCACCCGCAAAACAACTCCGACCAATTCCCATGTAAACCGGACCATACCAGTAACTATCTGAAATAGTAAGTACCCGGGTTGTATTTTTAAGGCTGTCGTTTTCAAAATAAACCTTCGGATAAGCCAGTTTCATATCCTGGGGTGGATTCGTCACAAGATTCATGCTTTTGAGAATGTCCGCATCCCGTTGACGAGCAGTATCTACCACGTCAATGCCATCCCAGCCATACGCCGGTAGGTCGCAATGATGTAGTTTTTCAATGTGTTTTATGATGGTATCAACCGCCAGGCACTCTCCGTAAAAACTCCAGTGATGACCAAAACGCGGAAACAAAGGATATGGACTTTTTGGTTTTAGCTGAAGGAAATATTCATACAGATCGAGGTAGTTTACACCCAGCTTTTTACTGTTATCAGCAAACATTTTGTAGTTGGTTGTTTTAACAGGATGCACATATTTATCCTCTACAAATTCTTTGCACAGAGCTCCCTTTCCAGGTGCATATACCAATAACAGATCAATTCCTTTTTTCTTTAAGGTATCCTGTATAACTTTTGCTTTTTTAAGTTTGGTGACAATCGTTTCTTCTTCCAGCAGGTCGTCTCCGTATGCCGAAAAAATATAAGGCTCACTGAATACATAATGCTCCTTACCGGCTACAAATCCGTTTACGCGGATCTGGTTAAAAAAATCATAATAAACCTGGTTATTCAAACGCACTGTGATCTCCTTGAAAGCCCAGTGATCGTTGTTATACTCATCTATATCCTGCTGAAGATTTCCGGAAAACCATCCCTCTTTTGTGAATTTAGGTTTTTCGTAGTTCATCAGAAGACCAACCAGGTTTGGCTTATTATCCTCCTTAACCATAGAAACAATCATTGGAAAAACAATCGCCAGGAAAACGATGATGGTGTGTGCGGAATATGATTTTATTTTAGGCATCAGAATCGGAAATAAATAAATGGATTAAAATCAAGTGCCGACACAAAACTAAGCGCGATATAATAGAGACCAATTCCCGTGATCACAAAACCCCAACGCATACCACCGGAAAAATCCTCTCCGTACAACATATCCTGGAACTTCTTCGTAAAACTGCTGATTGCAAAAAATGAAATCAGGAAAGCAAGAATGCACATGAACACAAAATCATTCTGCATCACAAATTTGCCATCGAAGAACTCAAAAGAATACATCTGTTTAATAACATGGCCTGCGTAGCCAAGATCTTCGTTGCGGAACAATACCCAGCCCGTTAACACAACAATAAAGGTTATGGGAACAGAGACAAATTTTCCGACTTTCTTATAAACATCACCAAGGAAAAGTCTTTCCAAGACCAGGAACACACCATGATAAGCTCCCCACAAAATAAAATTCCAGCTTGCGCCATGCCAGAAACCGGACAACAGGAACACGATGATCAGGTTGCGGTAGAGTTTTGCATTGGAAACCTGGTTCCCTCCCAGGGGAATGTAGAGATAGTTTTTCATCCATGAACCCAGTGTGATGTGCCACCTGCGCCAGAATTCGGTAATACTTCCCGAGATATAAGGATTATTAAAGTTCTCAGGTAACCGGAAACCCATAATCTTACCAAGCCCAATGGCCATATCGCTGTAACCACTAAAATCAAAATAAATCTGGAAGGTATAAGCAATGGCACCAATCCAGGCCGCAGCAGTGTCAATCTGATCGGCAGGCAATTTAAAAACAGAATCGGCCTGCATGCCGAGTGTGTTGGCCAGAATTGTTTTTTTTGCAAGCCCCAGGCAGAAAATAAAAAAACCACTGAGTTTTACATCTGCTGTATAATTTTTTTCGCGGTTTGTAATCTGATCAGCGATATCATGGTAGCGTACAATGGGGCCGGCAATAAGTTTTGGAAATAATAAGATATAAGTCTGATAGTGCCATACATTTTTCAGCGGCTTATGCACCCCGCGGTAAACGTCAACCACATAAGTAAGACTTTCGAAGGTGTAGAAGGAAATTCCAATTGGTAAAGCAACTTTAATCCAGTTAATTTCAGTTCCTAAAAGCGCATTGATATTCTCAATAAAAAAATTACAGTATTTAAAATAAAAAAGTAGACCGAGGTTAAGACATAAGGAAAATACAAGGTATCCCCTTTTTGCTTTTTGTGTTTTTTGATTTTGCATGGCATTCACCAGCAAAAAATCCAGGAAGGTAGTTCCAAGGATTACAAAAATAAATTTTGGTCCACCCCAACTATAAAAATAAATACTTGCTAATAGTATAACCGCATTTTTGAACTTGTTTGGTGCAAGGTGGTATATTAACAGGAATACCGGAAGAAAATAAACCAAAAAGGTTATACCACTGAATACCATAATAATGAAGGCTCACAAAAGTAAGATTATTTGTGAATTTAGAATGCTATCAAAAGGGGGATTTTGAGTGAATTTAGGTGATGAAACGATCACTTAAATAGCTCTACTTGTGGTTTTACTCCGATTCCTGGTGAGGAACCCGGCGATATTCTCCCGTTTTTATAGTGAATCCCTTCAAAAGGGTCATTTTTATATAACAAGGGTGCATCCAGATCTATATGGTCAGCCAGGCTTATTATTTGAGCCATAGCACCTGTAGCACATGAACTCTCAGCCATACAGCCCAGGAAGACTTTGATCTTTTTTTCCTTGCAAAAATCTATCATTTTTAAAGCTTCACTTAAACCAGCACTCTTCATCAGTTTAATATTCACCCCGTGAAAGGCCCCATCAAGTTCTTTTAAATCTTTAAGTCTTTTTACACTCTCGTCACCAAAAGTTGGAACAGGACTTCTCTCTGTGAGCCAGGCCATTTCTTTTTTCATGTTCACAGGCATAGGCTGTTCCAGCAAAAGAACATTTTCATCTTTCATAAACATCGCCATTTCCAGAGCATGTTCTTTATTTTTCCAACCCTGGTTTACATCCACATATAAGGGTTTATCTGTGTATTTGCGGATCATGTTCATCAAAGCCTTATCATCCGAAGTACCGGCTTTAATTTTAAGGATCCTGAACTCTTCTGCTTCCTTTATTTTCTGAGCAAGCACTGGTTCAGAATCAATTCCAATGGTAAAAGAAGTAATTCCGGAGTCCATTTCACTTAAACCATAAAATTGTGCAACGCTTTTGCCATCTATTTTTCCTTTCAGATCGTGAAGTGCTATGTCAATGGCGGCTTTGGCGGCATTATGTCCCTCCTTTAGCGAATCAATATCAGCCATGCAGGTTTCCACGTCAAAAGGAATCTTCAGTTTTTTCAGATAAGACTTTGCAAGGTTGAAAAAAGATATCGTCGCTTCCACGGTTTCGCCCAGGTATGCCGGCAGACAAGCCTCTCCATATCCCCTGTTATCATTGGCGTCCAACTCAATAAACACAGATGGCGTTTCTCTCCGGGTGTTGGAAGACACTCCGAAAGGATGTATAAATTCCAGGAAATACAAACGATAATTCAGTTCCATGAAAGGGTAAACCTAATAATAAAATACTTTCATACAACCAGCTGAAAAATGCGTTTTTACCTTAAATTTCAAATAATTCAGAGCCTCATATTAATTTATTTTTTACCGTTTTTCTGTTATTTTTGTGTCTTCATATAACCAAAGATTGTTATGGGTAAAACGGCCACAGAGAAAAAACTCAAATTCACAAAAGAACAGTACTTAACCTGGTACGAATCGATGCTCTTAATGCGCAAATTCGAGGAAAAAACAGGTCAGGTTTATGTTCAGCAAAAAATTAAAGGGTTTTGCCATTTATATATAGGGCAGGAAGCTATTGTGGCTGGTACTGTAAGTGCCACCAAAAAAAGCGATAAACATATTACTGCATACCGCGATCACGCACATCCGATCGGGCTTGGTTTGCATCCAAAATACGTAATGGCTGAGATGTATGCCAAAATCACGGGCTGCAGCAAAGGCAAAGGCGGAAGTATGCATATTTTCAGCAAGGAACACAATTTTGTAGGTGGTCACGGCATCGTGGGTGGTCAGGTTCCACTTGGAGCTGGAATTGCCTTCGCAGAAAAATATTTGGGAACAGACAATGTGTGTGTGTGTTCCATGGGAGACGGCGCAGTGCGCCAGGGCGCTCTTCACGAAGCCTTTAACATGGCTATGACCTGGAAGTTACCGGTTGTGTTTATTGTAGAAAACAATATGTACGCCATGGGAACTTCAGTAGAACGCACCAGTAATGTACACGACCTTTGGAAACTTGGACTGGCCTATGATATGCCAAGCAAACCCGTTGACGGTTTAACAGTGGAAGCGGTTCACGAAGCCATGGAAGAAGCTGTTGCCAGAGCGCGTCGCGGTGATGGTCCAACTTTCCTTGAAATGAAGACCTATCGTTACAAAGGTCACAGTATGAGTGATGCTCAGACTTACCGTACGAAAGAAGAGGTAAAAGAATACCAGGCACAAGACCCGATTGAAAAAGTTCTGGCAACCCTGAAAAAAAATAACTGGATAGACGATAAAACCATCGAGGCCATTGAAGCAAAAGTAAAGGCGCTGGTTGATGAGTCGGTACAATTTGCCGAAGAAAGCCCATACCCGGAGCCGGATGAATTATATAAAGATGTTTATTCAGAACCAAATTATCCTTTTATAAAAGAATAATTTTAGATCTAAGAATTCAGATTTAAGAATTTTTGAATTATAAAAACACTATTGAAAATTTAACTTTAGAATCCGGATTTAAGAAATCTTAAATCTAAAATCATAAATCTTAAATACATTATGGCCGAGATAGTAAGAATGCCCAAGCTAAGCGACACGATGACAGATGGCGTAATTGCCAAGTGGCACAAAAAAGTTGGTGACAAGGTAAAAAGCGGCGATTTGCTTGCTGACATTGAAACAGATAAAGCCACGATGGAATTTGAGTCCTTCCAGGATGGTGTGTTGCTTCATATTGGAGTTCCCGAAAAAGGAACGGTACCTGTTGATTCGGTGATTGCTATTTTAGGAAAAGAAGGAGAAGATATCAGTGGATTGTTGAGCGGCGCTTCGGGTGGTGGTCAGGAGAAAGCAGCGAACAGTAAAAAAGAGGCAGTGGGCAGTATGCAGTCGGTGGCAAGCGGTGCGCAAACAGCTGTTAAAGCAGAAATTCCTGCCGGTGTGGAAGTCGTTCGTATGCCTAAATTAAGTGATACCATGACGGATGGTGTTGTTGCAAAATGGCACAAAAAAGTTGGCGATAAAGTAAAAAGCGGGGAACTGCTTGCAGATATTGAAACCGATAAAGCCACTATGGAATTTGAGTCTTTCCAGGATGGTGTACTATTGCATCAGGGTATCAAAGAAGGACAAAGTGCTCCGGTGGATAGTGTGCTTGCGATTCTTGGAAAAGGCGGAGAAGATGTAAATGCAATTCTTGCTTCTCTTGGAAATAATTCGGCTCCCGCAAAAACACAAGCTGCCGAAACACAAAAACCTGCAGCAACCGCAACACAGGCAGCCGCAACAGCAAGTACACAAAGCTCATCTAATGGTGCGGCGTCAAACGCTGATGGAAGAATCAAAGCTTCTCCACTGGCGAAAGCACTTGCAAAGGAAAAAGGAATTGATCTGAGTAAAGTAACCGGTACTGCAGAGAATGGAAGAATTACCAAAGCAGATATTGAAAATTATAAACCAGGCGCGGCTTCCGCAGCTTCAAAAGGAGTTACGACATCTTTTGTTCCTGGTAAAGAAGAATTCAGAGACGAACCCGCTTCTCAAATGCGTAAAACCATTGCCCGCCGTTTGTTGGAATCAACCAGCAGCGCACCGGTGTTCTATCTGAATATTGAAGTGGACATGGACAATGCCATTGCTTCACGCAATGCCATCAACGCCATTCCTGATACTAAAGTATCGTTTAACGACATGGTGATTAAAGCTTGTGCTGCTGCTCTACGCAGGCATCCACAGGTAAACACCACCTGGATGGGCGACAAAGTGCGTTATTACTCTCACATTCACATTGGCATGGCGGTAGCTGTGGAAGATGGTTTATTGGTTCCGGTAATTCGTTTCGCTGACCAGAAATCATTCTCCCAGATCTCTGCCGACGCAAAAGAGCTGGCTAAAAAAGCAAAAGACAAAAAACTTCAACCGGCAGAAATGGAAGGAAATACCTTTACTGTTTCTAATCTTGGAATGTTCGGAATCGAATCGTTTACTTCGATCATCAACATGCCGGCATCCTGTATATTATCTGTAGGAGCTATTCGCCAGGTTCCTGTGGTAAAGAACGGAGCGGTTGTTCCGGGAAATACCATGATGTTGTCGCTGGCCTGCGATCACAGAACAGTGGATGGTGCAACAGGCGCTGCATTTCTTCAGACTTTAAAGACATTTATCGAGAATCCGGTGACAATGCTCGTTTAACGATTATTTATTAATTATTGTCTATTTCGAGTTTAACAACCCGAAATAATCAACCCGAAATAAATATGGAACCCTACGTAAAATCAGAAATAAAAAACGGAATAGGAACAATTACCTTTTTTCATCCTCAGAGTAATTCTATGCCAGGATCGCAATTACGTAATCTTGCAGCAGAGATCGAAAAACTCGGAAAAGATGATTCGGCAAAAGTGATTGTTTTAAAAAGCGAAGGCGACAAGGCTTTTTGCGCCGGCGCCAGTTTCGATGAACTGATTTCCATAAAAGATATTGATACCGGTTTAAAATTCTTTACTGGTTTTGCTTTGGTAATTAACGCCATGCGCAAAGCCCCGAAGTTTGTCATTGCCCGTGTTCAGGGCAAGGCTGTTGGCGGGGGAGTTGGAATTGCTTCAAGCGCTGATTATACCTTTGCAACGGACGCTGCTTCCGTTAAGTTGAGCGAACTTGCCGTAGGTATCGGACCATTTGTGGTAGGCCCGGCTGTAGAAAGAAAAGTAGGAACCTCAGCCTTCTGTCAACTTACTATTAATGCTACCGAATGGCAAACTGCCCAGTGGGCAAAAGAAAAAGGGCTGTATGCGGAATTATTCTCAAACACAGTGGATATGGACAAAGGCATTGAAGCTCTTGCCACAAAACTGGCAGGCAGCAATCCCGAAGCCATGAGCATGCTTAAAAAAGTGATGTGGGAAGGCACAGAGAACTGGGATACTTTACTCGTTGAACGCGCCGGTATGAGTGGGAAACTGGTATTGAGCGAGTTTACCATCAAGGCCATCAATAAATTCAAACAGAAAGCTTAAGGTGTTTAAGACACGAATAACACTAATGTTATTCATGCAGGTTTAATTAGTGTAATTAGTGTCTTTTACTGAATAATAAATTTCTTGTGAAGAACTTTATTATTCAATTCGAATTTTAGAATATAAAAACCAGCAGACAAGCTTTCCAGGCCGATTTCCATTTCCGTCTGGTAAGAAATATTAGAGAATTCATGATGAATAATTTTTTCCGCCTTGGAATTTATGATTTCGTAAGCACCTTTTCCAAATGACATACCTTTGGCACGAACATGTAACTGTTTTTCTTCTTCAACAGGATTTGGATAGATTTCAATATCCTGATACTCTTTGCTAACGTCAATTTCAACCCAGAACTTCGTATCATATTCACCGTTGGATTCTCTTGTTTTTAAACGATAATAATTTATACCCTTATTAGGTTTTTCATCCAGGTATGAATAGGAATTAAAACTTCCTCTTGTTTTTATCTCAGCAATATTTTTTACTTCGCCGTCCTCTGTCATCCTTTCAATGATGTAAGCTTCGCTGTTTTGTTCAATGGCCACCTTCCATTCAAGCTGAACATAGTTCTCTGCGGTAAGTTTTGCTGTAAAGTCAATCAATTCTATTGGCAAAGGACCCGGTGAACTCTGAACAACTCCCGAATTCACTGTACCGCTTCCAACCGAGCCATTAACACCTGAACTACAGCCCGAACAGCTTACACCGCCATTACCGGAACTGGTGTTTGTGGTGACATTCGCTGTGGGCTGCGCTCCCGAATAAATGATGGCGCCTTGTCCCCCGCCACCACCACCGCCGTGGGCACCAGAACTACTAGCATTGCTATTTCCCCCGTTCCCACCGTTTGCCGAAATTGTAAGAGGACAGGCTCCGGCAATACTATATGTTCCAACTTGCAAAACAATCGTTCCACCTGCTCCTCCCCCACCCGCTCCGTCGTTAGTTGCTGCCCCGGCGGCAGCGCCATTTGCTGAAATACTGATACCAGCGCAACTGGTTGTTTGCAGTGTTCCTGTTTTTATGAAAATAATTCCTCCTCCATTCGCGCCAATAGATCCGTTTCCATCATTCTGGTGACCTCCACCGCCGCCGCCGCCCATAAATACACGCGATCCGCTAATTGAAGAACTGAGAGACAGCCCGCCAAGTCCACCGCAAATGGGACTGCATCCTGCGCCAGAAGATGTCCAGCCCGAGCCACCACCGCCACCGGCCGAGTAGTTTCCGCCACCACCACCGCCTGCATTTACGTCATTTCCTCCTCCGCCGCCATTTAATATTTTTCCCCTTGCGCCTCCAAATGAAGCTGTTGTATTTTTATATATGCCTTCTCCTTTTGCGGCATATCTTGTAGCAACTGCAGTTGCATAAGTACTGTTATCGCAGGCGGTATAACCATTTGTTGAATTTCGTTGACCGCCGATAAACCCCATTCCGTTGGCGGTTATATTATGGCCCAACGTAAAAACACTGCTGACAGACATTGCCGTAACACCACCAACATTTCCATTCCAGCTAAATGTTCCGATATTGGCAGTAGACGTAAAATTCGTACCAAGAAACCGGTATGTTACAAGCTGCACAGACGAATTTGTGTTAATGTTATAAGTGTTCGCCAATGAGCTCGTTAAGACTATTGAATTTGGAACTGAAGCAGCTTCCGTATGCGAAGAAATCCTTGCTACCTCATAGATCCCCGCGGACTGGATTGACCCCAGGTTTCCGAAAGTGGAAGCATTGGTTGTATTGGTTCCAATAACATTGTCCTGCATTTGAATGATAATAATATAGTCTCCATCTTCAAAACTATGGTAGGTCTCGTTTACATTACTCACCGTTAATGATGTTCCGGAAATAGCGGTAACCTTTGCAAAGGCATTAATTGGATTCTGTCCGCGACTTATACAGACGAAAAGAAGAAGTAAAAGAAAGATAACAAACTTCCTCATGTGTTTTTTAGTTACTAATCCAAAGATACAAATTTTAGTATTTTGGAATCATCCCTCTTAAGCCCATATCCACTACGGTTTCACCAATCTCGGGCTGATAAAGTCCGTCGGCTGTAATTTCTTTCCATTCAAAACTTTTGTTGGTGGAAAGCGAAACAGTTATGATAATATCCTGAGTTTCGTTGCCGGTAATTGAAAGGGGTTGAAGCTGCGATGCATTACTGTTATAAAACTCTCCCGTTACCAAGCAACTACCGGCGGGAATTGGACTGTTAGGATTAGGGTTTACCACAGTGGTTGCAGGCGCCTGCCCCTCCATTTTAAATTCCACTCCAAATACTTTTGTATAGAATCCCCAGTATCCTTGTAATTTATTTGTTTCGGGACTTATGGTTGGTGTCATCACCGCGTTTTTCATTTTGTATTTTGAAACGTAGGTATTAAAACCAACAAAAGAAGCGAGCGTTCCATCAATAATTCCCGCATCCTTACTTCTCACTTTAATATCGTAATTCTGATAGGCCAGCGATACACGCAACCATTTGTAATTTCCGGCTTTCACATCTTTTAAGGGGACGGAATAAAACACGTCCCCATCTTTGCAAACCACAGATTTACAAAACACAATGGCTTTTGAGCCACCACATTCTGTTTCCTCAGCCTTGTACAAGACAGATCCGCCTCCAACCTGGGTAAAATCATCCTGTGCAAGTTCAATATAGTGTGCGCTCATGCCATTAAATTTCGGCGACTGTCCGGCATTTCCTGCAGGAACAAGACTTGGTTGACCAAGATTATTTAACCTTACTTGTGTGCTGTCGAATTTAAATTTAAAGATCAACCGCGGTCCAACGGAAGAAGCACTTCCCCAGACAGTATCCGGAAAACTGCAAGTAGGACAAGTGCTCCCGGGTGTAACAGGTGTAGCCGGATTGTCTTCTTTTGGATCTTCTTTCTTTTTGCAGGAAATAAATGCTGCAACAAGCAAAACTATTAAAGCTGTCTTTTTCATTTAAATTGTAATAATTTCGTGTTTTTAAAGATATTAAAATATGCGTTTGGTTATACAGAGGGTGCAGGAAGCAGAACTTAAGATAGAAGGAGTGGTTTATTCTTCCATTGGCCCGGGAATGCTTGTGTTGCTTGGTATTGAAGAAGAGGATAACGATGAGGACTTAAATTTCCTGGTGCAAAAATTAGCCGGAATGCGCATTTTTTCAGACGAAGAAGGCAAGATGAACCTGGATATAAAACAAGTTAATGGTGAGATAATGATCGTAAGCCAGTTTACCCTTCATGCCTCTACCAAAAAAGGAAACAGACCATCGTTTATCAAAGCGGCAAGGCCTGAAAAAGCCATTCCGCTTTATGAAAAATTTATTATTGAAACCGAAAAAGCTTTGGGTAAACATTGTAAGACCGGGCAGTTTGGTGCTGACATGAAAATAACACTGGTGAATGATGGTCCTGTGACCATTTTAATGGATAGTAAAAACAGGGAATAATATTTATATTTAAACGCTAATAAAGCCAATACTGTGAAACCAAAAATCCTCCTGGAAAAAGAAAAGTTTGACGTAACCATTAAGCGTTTGTGTCATCAGCTGATTGAAGTGCATAATGATTTCAGTGAAAGTGTGATCATTGGTCTGCAGCCCAGGGGCATTTATCTCGCACACCGGATTCAAAAAGAACTTCAGGTGATCCTCAAAAACAAAAAAATTCATTGTGGAGATCTTGATATAACGTTTTATCGCGATGATTTCAGAAAAAAAGAACTTATTCCAAACCGCACCAACATCGATTTTATCATCGAAGATAAGAATGTGATCCTGATAGACGATGTTCTGTATACCGGCCGCACCATTCGTTCGGGTTTGGATGCGATGCTTGCTTTTGGAAGGCCGAAAGATGTGGAGTTACTTGTGCTTGTAGACAGGCGATTATCGCGTAATGTTCCCATCCAGGCAAAATACGTGGGCATTACGATCGACTCCATTTCCACCCAAAATGTAAAAGTAGAATGGAAAGACACAGAAGGGAACGATAAAATTACGTTGTTAGACAAATAAAAAACTATGAAACCTCTTCAAGGCACTTATCCCAAGTATTTCGAAAATTATGTTCCCTGGGTAAAGGAGAATGATGTTCATTCAGCGTTAAGAAATAACCTTACCGAAGTAAGCAGTTTTTTCAGGGCCATTCCCGCAGACATGGAGAACTATGCTTATGCACCTGGCAAGTGGAACATTAAGCAGGTTCTGAATCATGTTATTGATACTGAAAGAATTTTCACATACCGTGCGCTGCGATTTGCACGCAGAGATCCGCAACAACCTTTACCTTTTGAAGAGAATCACTATGCGGACCATGCTGACGTGAGCCAGAGAACACTGGACGATCTGATTGAGGAGTTCGAAGCTGTGCGTAAAGCAAGTATTCTTTTGTTTAAATACTTTTCAGACGACACCTTATTGGTCTCAGGAAAAACGGCTGCCGGCGATTGCACAGTTCTTGCCCTGGGATATACCACCTGTGGGCATGCCATACATCACCTCAACGTACTGAAGGAGCGTTACCTGAAAAAATAATTTGTAAAATATTAAATATAAAAGCTACTTTTAGCTTTTGAAACAGCCGCAAAGGCGGAATCAAAAAAGAATGAGCCATTTAAGTGTCAATCACCTCCTCGGAATAAAACAACTTACCAAAAGCGACATTGAACTTATCTTAAGCACCGCTCAGAATTTCAAAGAAGTCATTAACCGTCCCATTAAAAAAGTTCCCTCCCTGCGCGATCTCACGGTTGCCAATCTTTTTTTTGAGAATTCAACCCGCACACGTTTATCCTTCGAACTCGCTCAAAAGCGTTTAAGCGCCGATGTGGTGAATTTTTCTGCTTCTAACTCTTCGGTAAAAAAAGGAGAAACCCTGGTAGACACCGTAAACAACATCCTGGCCATGAAAGTAGATATGGTAGTGATGCGCCATGCCAGTCCGGGAGCCGCAATTTTTCTTTCCAAAAAAGTAAACGCTAAAATTATCAACGCCGGCGACGGCGCTCATGAACATCCCACACAAGCCCTGCTTGACGCCTATTCAATGCAGGAAAAACTTGGAAACCTGAAAGGCAAAAAAATAGTGATAGTGGGTGATATTCTGCATTCACGCGTGGCCTTGTCGAACATCTTCTGTCTTCAAAAACTGGGAGCGATCGTGAAGGTCTGCGGCCCACTGACCTTAATTCCAAAATACATTACCTCTCTTGGTGTGGAAGTAGAAACAAATCTCACCAAAGCACTCGAATGGTGTGATGTGGCAAACATGCTTCGGATCCAGCTCGAACGCCAGTATATTAAGTACTTTCCTTCGTTGAGAGAATACACCATGATGTATGGACTCGACAAGGAATTACTGGACAGTCTCTCTAAAAAAATAATCGTGATGCACCCCGGACCAATAAACCGCGGCGT
>JAEUTM010000541.1 GCA_016788025.1 Bacteroidia bacterium | reverse complement strand
GCGGTTTTGATCGTCTTCCAGGCTCCCGTCTTCAACAACTGGTTTCCTGGAATCTCTGCTGTAACTTTCTTTCCTCGCCCCAACAAATTCAACTTCCAGATCTTTCGTTTTTACCTGGGCAGTGCCAAAGTTCTTAAATATAGAAAGATGATTTTCCTCGTCCATTTTTCGGTGAACAAGTGTGGCGAGGTCTATGCCCTTGCCAATCGTCACAATGTCGATGTCTTTGCTTTCCCGTTTCAGGAAAATATCCCTTACATAGCCTCCAATGGCATATGCATCGATATCCAGTTCGTCGGCGCAGTGGCCGATAAGCTTAAAAATATCCTGTTGTAAAAAGGCGTACATAAACGGGGCAAAGGTACGATTTTAAGCGGGAAAAGCGTTGTATAATAATAGTACGATTAGCGCTTTAACGAGGCTCTGCGCGCTTTCTCCTTCATAATTAAACTTAGTTCGCGGCCGGTTTGTCCCTTCACGCTGGTGTTTTCCTGGGCTCTGCGAATGAGGTAAGGCATTACGTCTTTGATAGGACCGTAAGGTACATATTTAGCAACGTTGTATCCATTTAAAGAAAGGTTGTAAGAAATATGATCACTCATTCCCAGGAGTTGGGAGAAAAAGATTCTATCATCAGCAGGAGAAATGCCTTTGTCTTTCATCAGGTTTACAAGTAGAAGACTACTACTTTCATTGTGAGTGCCTGCACAGACTCCCATAACGCTAATATTGTCAACGCAGAGTTTTAAAGCTTCGTTATAATCGTGATCACTTGATTCTTTGTCAGATTGGATAGGGGACGTGTAATTCATCTCCTGAGCCCTATTCCTTTCTTTTTCCATGTATGCACCTCTTACCAGTTTTGCACCAACATGAAAGCCTCTGGTCTTCCCATCCTGGATCGTTTCTCTTAAGAAATTAATACGATCATGACGATAAAGTTGGAATGTATTGTAAACGATAGCTTTTGTTTTATTGAACATTGCCATATTTTCGTTTGCCAAATCGTCAATTGCTTTCTGGATCCAACTTTCTTCTGCATCGATAAAAATTCTTTGATTATTCTGGTAGGCAGTTTCGCAAATAACTTTTACACGGTTTTTTACGCGGTTCCACTCTTCTTTCTCGGTATCACTCAGTTTTCTGTTCGCACTAACGGCTTCCAATAATGCGAAACGCGCCAGACCAGTAACTTTAAAAACACAAAATGGGATGTGTTTATCGTTTTTTGCCTTGTGTATGGTTTCCAGGGTTTCCTTATAACAATTTTCAAAATCTGTCTCGCTTTCTTTCCCTTCTACGCTGTAATCGAGAATTGTTCCAATGTTATATTTTGCAAGTTCCTTGATTGTTTCGCTGCAATCCTGGATGTTTTCGCCTCCAACAAATTGTTTGAAGATGGTGCTTTTTAAAAGAGGTTTAAAACCTAGATTTAATGCCAAAGGACCAAGTCCTGCTCCAGCCTTAACAAGCAGAGGGTTTCCAATGAGCTTAAAGAGCCAATACGAACGGTTTAATTCTGAATTGGTTTTTGCTTTGAAAGCGTTTTCTGTGTTGTCGAAAGATATCATACTTTAATTTCAAGTTTCGGGTTACTTATTTCGTGTTTAGTATCCGAACACTTCTTTAAGGGTTAAGAATTTAACAGGTCCGTATTGCTCGAGTGCTTTTAAATCAAGAAGATCTTTTTTACCGAGTACAAGTACTGTTTTTGGTTTGCCTTTAATGGTTTGTTCCTGAAAATTTTTCACATCATCGTAGGTATAGTTTTGCACTTTTTCGAAAATGACTTTTCGGATATCGTTTGTATTTCCGAGGTCTGAAGCTTCGAGATAGTTGAACAAGATGTCTGCTCTGGTGATGCGCTGGGTTCCCATTTCCTGCAATAACATTTCCTTTGCCGAAGTAAATGCTCCTTCGGATTTCGGCATTTCGTTCAGAAGGTCTGAAAGGCCTTTTAAAGCCTCCGGCAGTTTATCGGCCTGTGATCCGATGTATGAAACATTAAAATATTTTTTGTGTAATTTATTTGGCTGATTGTAGCGCGAATAGGTGGAATATGCGAGAGCTTTTGATTCTCTAAGGTCCTGGAACACTACACCGCTCATACCACCACCAAAATAGTTGTTATAAAGACTTACTACTGGTACAAGGTCTTTGGAATACGAACCGCCGTTGGAAAGCATCATGATTTCGGCTTGTTTCATATCATATTCAACAACGTACACATTATTTTCAAGGACTCGTTCATCAAATTTTTGCGCCGGTGGGATCGGATTTAACTTATCCGGAGTTTGATGATTAGCGTTCAATACTGTCTTTAATTGCTCAAGATCTTTTGGTCCGTAATAGAGCACTTTGTGTTCGTATTTTAAGAAAGACGCAATGAGTTCGCGCATCTGTGAAGTAGTAAGTTTCGCAAGCTCTTCATCGCTCAGTACATTGCTATATGGATTTAAGGCCCCATACCTGGCATAATTGACCATTCCGCGATTGAGGATTAGTCTTTTCTCGAGTTTGTTGTCGTTTCTCTCCTTAATAAGATCAGCGATCATGTTTTTAAGAACGGTTTCATCTACAACGGGATTTGAAAGGACTTTTTCGAAAAGTTGAATCGCCTGGGTGAAGTTATCGTTAAGACCTTTTAAGCTCACACGCATGTTTTCCTGATCTGAAAAGACATCGAATGAACAACCAAGTTTGTACAGTTCTTGTTTTATTTGCGCAGCCGACATCTCGGGTGTAGAAAGGAAGGGAATATACTTAACAGCGATGGGAAGAAGTTTGTTGTTATTACTGCCCATGTCAAAATGGTAGTATAGTTCAAACAGATTGTTCTCAGCATTCCTGGTATAAAGAAGAGGAATATTTGATTTGATATTTGTTTGAACAAGGTCAGTGGAATAATCAAGAAATTTTGGCTCTATACTTTTTGGTTTTGATTTCTCAATGTCTTTTACAAAAGCGGAAGCATTATCGCGATCTACATCAACAGGTGTGATTGCAGGTTTTTCCACCTTCATAGTGGTAGTATCCTGCCCCGTTTTTTTGTAAGCAACCACATAGTTGTGGTCTGAAAAGTTTTTGTTGGCAAAATACATTAGCTCCTGGCGCGATATTTTTGATATTCGATCCATACTGTTTACGTATGCCTGCCATTTGATATCGTTTACAAAAGCTTCCATCATTGCAAAAACGCGAGAGCGGTTATCTTCAAGTTCTTTTGTTTTTTTTAGTTTCAGATCAGTAACAACGGCATCCATCAGCCAGGTTGGGAAGTCCCCTTTTTTAATTAATTCAAGTTGCCCCAGTAAAAGTTTTTCAACTTCCTCCAGACTTTGCCCCTCTTTAGGTTCACCACCAAGGTAAAAAATGCTGTAGTCTTTAGCTGAATAAAAATAATCGTAAGCATTCAGTACTTTTTGTGCCTGGTTAAGATTAATATCGATCAAACCAGCAGTGCCGTTAAACATCATCCCCGCCAGCAGAGCGCAAACATCGGCTTCACGGGTTCCGCTGCCACCGAAACGCCATGCCATATTCACATTCGCCGGATTGGGACCAAGTATATTCCTTGCTATTTTTTCCTTGATTGGTTCTTCTGGTTTAAATGCATATGGCTCTACCGGCCTGGATGCAAAGCCGCCAAAGTGTTTTTCGATGCTTACGATCACCTTGTCGGGATCGAAGTCACCACTCATAATAATAGCCATGTTGTTTGGAACATAATACTTATTGTAGTATTTGCTTATTTCAAGCATGGAAGGATTTTTTAAATGCTCTATGGTGCCAATGGTTGTTTGGGTTCCATAGGTATGATTTTTGAACAGGGATTGAAATAAAGCATCCCATACTTTCTCATCATCGCTGTCAAGAGATCTGTTCTTTTCTTCGTATACAGCTTCGAGCTCGGTATGAAACAAGCGCAGAACAGGTTTGCGGAAACGTTCTGCTTCAATTTTTAGCCAGTTGTCAACCTGGTTACTGGGAATGTCGTTTACATAAACCGTCTGATCGAGTGAGGTGAATGCGTTGGTACCATCTGCACCAATTGTTGCCAGCATTTTGTCGTACTCGTTTGCGATAGCATACTTTGCAGCTACCCCGCTGATGCTGTCAATCTGATGATACGTTTTTTTTCGGTCGGCTTCATTCTTTTGAGTACGATAAAGTTCAAACAGATCTTCTATTTTTTTTAATTCAACACTCTCTTTTTTGTAGTCTTTCGTTCCGTAAACGTCAGTGCCTTTAAAGACCATGTGTTCAAGATAATGTGCTAAGCCGGTTGCATAAGCGGGATCATTCTTGCTACCAGCTTTTACTGCAATAAAGGTCTGGATGCGCGGAGCGTTTTTGTAAACCGACAGATACACTTTAAGTCCGTTTTTTAAAGTATAGATTCTCGCTTTAAGAGGATCGTTCAGAGCGTATTCGTAATTTAAATTTGTAGTAGTAGTTTGTGCGGATACAGAAAAACCGGAGATGCCCGCTAAGAACAGGCCTAGGATGAACAATTGTTTTTTAATCATGCTGCTTAATAGTCTATTTCGAGATCAAAGCGTTTTTTTAATTCGAGTAAAGCTGGATTTTTTTCAGTCATTGCTTTAAAAATATCCATTGGCTTAAAAGCCTTTGATTGGGTTTCGATCCTGGACATTTCTATTTCCAGGCCGATAAGATTGTTTTGAAGTTGTTTGCGGATATCATCCACAAAACCTTGTTTCACATTACTCAGCTGTTCTTTCTGAGTTTCGTTGTTAATGGTGAGTGTAATGATGTTGTTTGAAAAGGTGACGGCTGAGGTTTTAAGAATGGTCCCCAGTTGTCTTGCGCCCTGAGTTAACTTTTCTTCAGCGTATTTCTGAATAAAGGAAATTACTTCTTCATTGCTAACATCCTTGTTTACAAACTTGATCGCAGGAGCTTCAACGCCAGGAGCGTTAGCGCCCGGTTCAAGATTTTGATATGCTTTTACTTCGTTTAGACTGAAGCTGGAGCGGATCTTCAGCTGATCAAAAGGAACACTTGGTTTTGTTGCAAACTTTTGTTCTTTCTCCTGTAACACATTCACTTTTACAGGAGAAGAAGCTACCTGGTTTTGCGGAGCCGATGTGGTTGAGGGAAGTTCAGGATTTAATTCATCCTTTTTTTTTTCCGCTTCCAGTGAGGCGGTCAGGTAACAAAGCTGCATTAGGGTCATCTCTACCAGCAAGCGCTGATTTTTAGCGCTTTTGTAGTTTACGTCCGTCTTGCTGATCAAAGCAAGCGCCTTGAGAAGAAAATTGAGGCTGCACTGTTGTGCCTGCTGTGCATACCGCTGTTTGAGTGTTTCGCTAATTTCGAGCAAAGCAACAGTTTGTGTGTCTTTACTTACGAGTATATTTCTCAGGTGTTCACCTAAACCAATAAGGAAGTTGTGAGCATCAAAACCTTTCTTAAGAATGTCATCAAAGGTAACCATCACCTCAGGCAAACGCTGGGAAATGAAAGCATCGGTAAGCCTGAAGTAATAATCATAATCGAGTACGTTGAGGTTTTCTACAACCTGTTTGTAAGTGAGGTGATTGCCTGTAAATGCGACCATCTGATCAAAAATAGAGCAGGCATCACGCAGACCTCCATCTGCTTTTTGCGCAATCACATGAAGCGCTTCCGGTTCAAAAGTTACATGTTCGTTACCTGCCATGTAAGCAAGGTGATTACTGATGTCTTCGGCTTTGATGCGATTAAAATTAAAAACCTGGCAACGCGAAAGAATGGTCGGGATGATCTTATGTTTCTCTGTTGTAGCCAGAATAAATTTGGCGTGTTTAGGAGGTTCTTCGAGTGTTTTTAGAAAGGCGTTAAAGGCCGCAGTACTCAACATGTGCACCTCATCGATGATATACACTTTGTATTCACCAAGCTGTGGAGCAAAACGCACCTGGTCTACAAGGTTCCGGATATCCTCAACAGAGTTATTACTTGCTGCATCGAGTTCGTATACATTCAGTGAAGCCCCTGAATTAAACGAAAGACAAGACTCACAAGTATCGCAGGCTTCACCGTCTTTTGAGATATTCGTGCAATTGATTGTTTTTGCAAAGATCCTTGCGCATGTAGTTTTTCCAACACCCCTGGGTCCACAAAACAAATAAGCCTGCGCGAGTTGTTTGTGAATAATGGCATTTTTTAAGGTATTGGTAATGTGGCTCTGACCAACAACGGTGTTAAAGTGCTGTGGCCTGTACTTGCGCGCCGATACTATAAAATTGTCCATTGTAAGGTTTAAAAATACGCTAATTGCCGATCTCAGAAAAAAATACTTGTGCCTAAAAACTGTTAAATTATTAACTGTGTGTTTATAATTTTCCGTCTTAGGGCTAAATTTAAAGAGTTGAAAATCACAAAGTTTATATTGTTCCTGGCCTTAAGCCTGGCGGGATCACTGAAGGCGCAGCAAATTATCAGGGGCATTATTGTGGACAACGACAGCATTACCCCTATGCCTTTCGTATATCTTATCAATAAGAGCAACGGAAACGGCACCATGAGCGATAATGATGGCAAATTCACACTTTCCACAAATAGTAACGATACCCTGGTGTGTTCCTATGTTGGTTATGTTAAACTTTTTTTTCCGGTAAAGTACTTAAAGCCCGACAGAGATGGGCGGGTAAAACTCGTGATGATGCCGTTAGCTATTAATCTTGCTCCGGTTACTGTAACTACCTTTCGCTACAAAGAATATGAACGGGACTATATGAATGATATCATCGATCGTAGCCGGATTAAAAATGTTAGTTACGTGTCAAGCCCCTTTTCTGCGCTGTATATGCGTTTTAGCAAAGAAGGCAAACAGATTCAAAAGCTGGCAAAAATTTTTGAAGAGATTAAAACAGAAGAAGAAGTACAACGCAAACTCAGCAGGGAGATTCTGGTGCGGCTTACCGGCGACAAAGACATAGATTATTTTGCGTTCAGAAGATATTGCTACTACGTTAGCGATTATTACATCACTACTCACGAAGGAGCAGAATTGTATTCGCGGGTGATGGATTGCTACAAAAGCTGGAAAGCTGAACGGGGAGGCTATCGGCCAAGAGAGACGAAGGAGGAGAATACAAAGCCCGATCCGGATGCCAGGTGGAAAAAACGTGAAGAGCCCAAAAAAGAAAACTAATTTATTCTTTCCCGGTAGAGATAGTATTCCTGAAGACTGGTAGCAGGTTTATAGACGTAATAAGCGTAACCATCTTTAATTTTTATCCTTCTTCCACTGTAGTTCTGTAGTTTGTAAGTAAACAACTCTTTTCCTGTTTGGAAATCTATTTTTTTGAAATAGTGATGTTCGTCCCTACTAAAAAAGGCATAGACGGCCTGTTCGGATTCGTCAACTAACAATTTTCTTTTCCAGTGCCTCCAGTTTTTCGGATGATGATAGTTGATGGAAACGCTGTCAATTAATTTGTTTTCGCGGTCGAAATGATAGAGCGAATTATTGTAATGATTAAAAATACAAATGGTGTCTTTTAAAATAAATAAGGGTGCATAAAGTGGTTCATAAAACATCGTTTCTGTAAATCCACTCATGAGCGCGGCCACCACATGATAATCTGCTTTGTATTCTTCGGCCAGCCGCCTTGCCTGCATTTGCATTGCCGGTGGTAGAAAATAATACTCAAAGTTATACATATCCATCAGATCCTTATTGGTGATGTTTTTTAAAATTTTGGCTGTGGTGTCTCCAATTTCAATAGCATAGTGATTAAAAGAAGGGTATTTTTCCCACTGATCGTCGGAGTAGTACTTCCCAAAAGCTTTGTCGGTAACAGGAAGAAGATATTTTTCAAAGTCTTTTTTTCTGATAGGTATTATCATCAGTTCATTTCCGAAAAGGTCAATCCGGAATATGCTGTCTTTACAAACCAAATCGGTGTAACCTTCATAGTCACTGAAAAAATACAAGGCTTCTCCTGCAGACTTCGGGACATCAAAACTGGCACTGATGTTTCCATCGTAATCTGAAACTTTTACCTGTGCGTTTTTAAGTGAATTTACCGCTGTCAGCAATAAAAATTTGTCCTCTATAAAATCAAAATCATAAATGCTGAACGTCGGTTTTCCAACCAGGGTTTCTGGTTTGTTAGTTGCGAGTACATCTACTCCGGTTAAAAGACGTGTTTTTGTTTTAAGTTTCACAATGATCGTTGTTGTGTCTAATGCGGTGCTGTCCAGGTATTTAACACAACTTTCAAACGATATATGAGAAAAAATTAACCTGTAGCGGGCTCTGGGAGGAACTTTAAGTGTGAAAGAACCTTTATTATCGGATGCAGTAGAATAGTATGTGCCAGCTAATTTTACAACGACATTCTGGACAGGCAGATTGGAATCAGAAGTTAAAACCACTCCGCTGATAACTCTCCTTTCTTGTTGTGATTTAAAAAAAAGACTAAGAAAGAAAAGAATCGTAAATAGTATGGAACGCATACCAACCATCTTTTACACTAAGACGGATTTTTATAAAAATTCCATAATCCTGGCAAAGAAATTTAGCCCTGCCAGATTTCCCAGCTTTTTTCGGCCTGCAAATGCAGCATACTCAGACCATTCATCGTTACAGCGCCAAATTCCTTTGCCTTTTTCAGAAATTCGGTCTCGGGTGGATTGTAAACCAAATCATAAGCAAGGTGATCTGAAGTGAAAAGCTGGTAGGGTAGGTTAGGGTATTCTTTTTCATTTGGAGTAGTTCCCAACGGCGTTGTATTTACGATCAATTTGAAAGCATTCATTACCAGCTCATTTATTTCGTTATAGAAAAATGAATTTGCTTTTTCTTTTATTGCGGAGGAGGTAACAAAATAAACTTCCACTCCCACTTTTTTCAAGGCATAAGCAATAGCTTTACTGGCCCCACCAGTTCCCAGAATCAGGGCGCGTTCGTGATTGGTATCCAGAAAAGGTTTTATGCTTTGACTGAATCCGTAGGCATCGGTATTGTAGCCGGTTTTTTTGCCGTCTCTAATGTGAATACAGTTTACTGCGCCAATCTCTTTGGCTTCTGAACTTAAATCATCAAGAAAGGGGATGATTAATTCTTTATACGGAATGGTCACATTTAGCCCCTTAAGGCTTGAATGTTCAGAAATTAATTTTTCAAAGTCTATAATAGAAGGGAGTTCAAAATTCAGATAAGCGTAATTTACCAAGCCAAGTTCTTTGAATTTCTTTTCAAAATATGTTTTTGAAAAGGAATGTTTCAGAGATTTTCCTATAAGGCCAAACTCTATCATTATTTACTTCTTGAACTTGCTTTTCAGAGCAGCCAAAGCGCTGTTCATGTCGTTAGGGTCGTACTTTTCTTCTTTGTTGGCAACAGCTTTTGGTTTAGAGCTTTTCACAGATTGAGCCTCACCCTTCATACTTAACGCAATTCGTTTCCGTTTCACATCAACCTCTGTAACATTTACCCACACCTGCTGACCAACCTTTACTACCTTGTTCGGATCGTCTACAAACACATCAGCTAATTGAGAGATATGAACTAATCCATCCTGGTGTACGCCTACATCCACAAATGCACCAAAATTCGTAACGTTTGTCACAATCCCGGGGAGTCTCATTCCTTCCCTGAGATCTTTAATTTCGTGAACATTTTCATCGAAGCTGAAGATCTCGTATTCCTTCCTTGGATCGCGACCAGGTTTTTCAAGCTCGCTTAAAATATCTTTTAAAGTTGGAAGACCAACTGTTTCTGTAACGTAGTTTTGAAGTTGAATTTTTTTCCGAAGTTCTTTTTGTTCAACCAGATCGTCAATGCTGCACTGCAGGTCTGAGGCCATTTTTTCCACGATGTGATATGTTTCAGGATGAACCGCACTTTTGTCCAGAGGATGAATACCATCGCGAATTCTTAAAAATCCAGCGCATTGTTCAAATACTTTTTCACCCATACGCGGTACTTCCTTCAGACTTTTGCGGGATTTAAATGCACCATGTTCATTTCGATACTGAACAATATTTTGCGCCAGTGAAGGACCAATGCCAGAAACGTATGACAATAATTCTTTTGAAGCGGTGTTTAACTCCACTCCAACGCCATTTACACAACTTCCCACCACTTCGTCCAACTTGTTTTTTAAAAGTGTTTGATCGACGTCATGTTGGTATTGACCAACACCGATTGATTTAGGATCAATTTTCACGAGTTCCGCCAATGGATCTGCAAGCCGCCGTCCAATGGACACAGCACCACGTACTGTTACATCCTTGTCAGGAAATTCTTCACGCGCAACGTCGGAGGCTGAATAAACGGATGCACCCGCTTCACTAACCACGATTACCGGAATAGATTTTGGAAGCACATCGATGTTCCTTACAAATTGTTCTGTTTCCCTTGATGCAGTGCCATTACCAATGGCTATTGCTTCTATATCGTGTTTCTGACAAAAAGCAAGGACGATCATTTCTGCTTCGGTCACTTTACGCTGAGGTTCATGGGGATAAATAACGGTTTCCTCCAGTAATTTGCCCTGGCGGTTTAATGCTACAACCTTACAGCCAGTCCGGAATCCCGGATCTATTGCAAGAATATTCTTTTGACCCAGTGGAGAAGCCAGAAGGAGTTCCCGTAAATTATCTGCAAATACAACGATGGCTTTTTCATCTGCGCCTTGTTTTGTTAAAAGACGCATTTCTGCTTCAATGCTGGGCTGCAAAAGACGTTTGTACCCGTCTTCAATGGCTTCTTTAATTTGTGTTGCAGATTCTCCACGAGAAGTAATTATTCTCCGCTGAATCATTTCAAGAGCTTCTTCTTCCTCTACTGCAATATCAAGGATTAAAACATCTTCTTTTTCACCTCTTCTCATCGCAAGCATTCTGTGAGAAGGACAGGTCATTAACTTTTCTTCCCATTCAAAATAATCTGCAAATTTTTCGCCTGCTTCCTCTTTGCCCTTAATCACGCGGCTTTTTATAATGGCAGACTTTTTGAAAAGTTCGCGCATACTTTCACGAACGCCGGCATCCTCACTCACAATCTCAGCAATAATATCCCTTGCACCTTGCATTGCTTCCAGAACAGAAGGTACTTCTTTTTCAACGGAAAGAAATTTCTCAGCTTCTTCAAAAACCAAATTACTTTTTTGTTCAAGAATAAAGAGCGCCAGAGGTTCCAGTCCTTTTTCACGGGCAATGGTAGCTTTGGTACGGCGTTTTGGTTTATAAGGAAGATAAAGATCCTCGAGTTTGCTTAGCGTATCCGCAGCAAGTATTTTCTCTTTTAACTCTTCAGTCAGTTTATTTTGAGAATCTATGGATTTTAAAATTGACTCACGCCTGCTTTCCAATTGCCTCAACCTTTCTATCTCATTCCTGATGTTGGCAATTTGTACCTCATCCAGGCCGCCGGTAACTTCTTTACGATATCGCGAAATAAATGGAATAGTGGCACCTTCATCCAGCAAACCGATGGTTGCGGTAACATCTTTTGTACTAAGGTTCAGTTGATCTGCAATTTTAAAATGGAGGCCTAAGTCGCTCATAGTTCTTTGATTTTCCCTAAAAATAGAGCTATTATATGTGGCTAAGGCCTAGTTTTTTCAACAAAATCGGTCTCCAGATTGTTGGAAGATTTTTTAATATGAAACGAAAAAAGGACCGCTGTTTTACAACGATCCTTCAGAATGAGACAGATAGATTTATATTTAAGCTTGTGCCGTAGGCCCTCCGAAATTCATAGGGAAAGCTGTTTCAATATCTTTGATTTTCCCATGTATTTGCTCAAATTTCGAAACGTTTTCAGTAAGGGCCTTTGCCAAACGTTTTGCATGCTGTGGTGTAAGCAATATACGTGATTTTACTCTCGCCTTAGGAATGCCGGGCATTATTTTAATAAAGTCAATTACAAATTCGCTTTGAGAATGTGTTATGATTGCGAGGTTCGAATAAATTCCTTCAGCTATTTCTTCGCTTAGTTCAATGTCTAGATGCGGTTGTGCCTGATTTTCTTCCATGTGCTGCGTGTTTTATCTTTTTAATATATTCATGAAATTACGAAAGATTTATAGAAGCGCTTTCATTTCATTTGCTATTTTTTTCGCTTCCTCAGCGGCTCTTTCCGCAAAATCTTCACCCGAAGATGCGTAAATAATGCCGCGACTTGAGTTTACAAGTAGACCAATATCCTTCGTTAATCCGTATTTACAAACTTCCTGTAAGCTTCCTCCCTGGGCGCCAACACCTGGAATTAGTAAAAAATGTTCAGGAACTATTTTGCGGATGTCTTCAAGCATTTTTGCTTTTGTGGCACCAACCACAAACATCATATTATCTTCATTACCCCATTTAGCGCAGGTTTCAATCACATAGTTGTAAAGTGGTTTTCCCAAAACCATCATTTGCTGGAAATCGGATGAGCCCTCGTTGCTGGTCAGTCCAAGAACAATGGCCCATTTCCCGTCAAACTGCAGGAATGGTTTTACAGAATCTGCTCCCATGTAAGGAGCAACGGTAATAGCATCAGCATTCAGTCTTTTAAAAAATGCTCTCGCATACATTGTACTGGTGTTTCCAATATCACCTCTTTTGGCATCGGCAATCAGAAAATGTTTCGGGTAATTAAGCTTAATGTATTTGATTGTTTTTTCGAGACTGTTTAATCCATTTAACCCATAGGCTTCATAAAAGGCTGTGTTCGGTTTAAAGGAAACACAATACGGAGCAGTGGCATCTATAATTCTTTTGTTGAATTCATAAATCGGATCTTCTTCATCATCCAGGAATTGTTTAGGGATTTTTTCTGTGTCCGGATCAAGGCCAACACATAAGAAGGTTTTTTTTGCGCGGATCTGCTCTATGAGTTCTTTTCTTGTCATATCATTATATTTTATCCAGCCAGAATTCTACCAGCTTGTCAATACTTTTTGTGTAATTGTTTGTAAACTCCAGCGTTTCTCTATTCGCTATTATTACACAGAGTGTTAAGCAACGATGTCCGAGTAATTTTCCTAATCCGTAGAGGGCCGAAGTTTCCATTTCAAAATTAGTAATTTGGAGATTCCGGTAATTAAAAGTTCTCAGCACTTCATGAAGATCTTTTACCGAAGGTTCTAATCTCAGTCGACGACCCTGCGGTCCGTAAAAACCGGGAGCTGTAGCTGTGATACCAGAATACGCTTCTTTACTGAATCGGTCCAACAGATCTGCATCTGCTTCGTAACAATAAGGTTTTGGCAAACGACCATTCCATTCGGGATGTTTTAAAAACGTATCACAGAGCTCATTTAGATTATATTTTCTGTCAATGTAATAGGGAAGGAGGCCATCGAGCCCTAAACCATGTGAGCTCACCAGAATAGAGTCGACAGGAATTTCTTTACGAATAGAACCACTCGTTCCTAACCTGAAAATATTTAAACTCCGAAGTTTGGGATTTAATTCGCGTGTTTCGGGGTTAATGTTTACGGCGGCATCCAGTTCGTTCATCACAATATCAATATTATCAGTGCCAATGCCAGTGCTTAATACCGTAATTCTCTTGCCTTTGTATATACCGGTGTGAGTTATAAACTCTCTGTGGGCTGTTTTAAATTCAATGTGATTGAAGTGTTTAGAGATTTCCCGGACACGGTTTTGGTCGCCTACTACCACAACAGTGTCGGCTATGTCTTCCGCCTTTAGATTCAAATGATACACACGCTTGTCCGGAGTCAGGATAAGTTCTGTTTCTGGAAAGCGAGGCATAGTGTTTGATTTATAAGGGTAAAGATACGATAGGAAATCTAAAATGGCGGACAATAAAAAACCCCTCTCGTGTGTGAGAAGGGTTCTTTATCATTTATATGAATAAAATTAGTTCAGAAGAGCAGTGAAGCCGCTGTCAGAACGTAGTTTTAAAAACTCAACGTCGTCTTTTGCGTAAGTTTTGTATGAATTATCTTTTTCGATAGCAGTTTTAAGGTTGCTAATCACATCAGCAGTAGCACCTTGACGAGCAGCAGCAACTGCTTTCAGATAATAGCTATAAGCCATTTCTTTTTCAGGACTAGCATCGATAGTTTCTTTTACACCACCAACGTTGCCAGTTAACAATTGAGCAAGCGCCTTGTTATGACCTTTGTAATCACCGAAATCTGTAAGAGCTTCAGCGTATTTGCCATTGCGCACTTCAAGGATACCCATATTGTATTTTGTTTCTGCACCAGAACCAGCTTTTTTGTAAAGTTCCATTGCAGCAGCACGGTTACCGTTTTTAGATTCGATAGCACCTAAGTTGTTAGCAACTGCAGGTTGGTTAGAACCATTTTTATCAGCACGTTTAAACGCTTCACCAGCTTCGTTTACTTTGTTCTGCATTAATAAAGCACAACCCAGGTTGTTGGAAGTTCTCCAATCGTTAGGATATTGTTTTTCAGCAGCAGTGTAAATCTGAACTAGAGTTGCAGGATCCTGCGTTAAAGTACCGGCGTACAATAACTCTTCAACAGAAAGGCTGTCAGGATTAGAAGTAGCAAGTTTAGAAATTTGCTCATCGCTGCGTGATTTTTTGTCAACTGTTACAGTGATTTCTGCGCGACGAAGTTTTGGTAAAATTTTCTCAGCTAATTCGGTGTAGGTTTTAGAGAGGTTTTTAATCTCCTTACGACGCTGATCAGCATCCGAATACATTGTAAGAACGCGGAGGATCAGATCTTTGTCAGCCATGCTGGATTGTTCAACTTCACTTTTGAAACCTGGCCAGTCTTCCATAGTAGTACCAACTTTAAACTGATCTTTTGTTTTACCAAAGGTTACGTTTTTATCCTTATTTCTGTTAAACTCACTCATCATAGCATTAGAACCTGAAGTAGCGCGGTCTTTTGCCAGGTTTTCGTTTTTATCGGTTTCACCGTCTGGTGAAGCGTAAGCTGAAACCTCGATACCCTTGAACTGATAATTAGGATTCGAAAGATTTTTAGCGATAAAATCATTAATGTTTTTCATCTCTTCAGTTTTCATTTCAGAAGGACGAACATTAGATTGGTTGATGAGATAATAAATATGAGTTGACTGGTTTGCAGGCTGAATTTTTACAAACGCATCCTTCGCCATCATTGTTTTTTCATCATTGCGCACCAAAAGCGAAGTTGCCATGGTACCGTCAGCTAATTCAACAGGATCAAAAGATTTCTTTTTGCTTTTCACCTGGCCTTCGCCTCTTAACTCAACTTTTGCATTACGCATGCCAGTTTCGAAAGCGAATTTTTCTGAAGCGTAACTAAAAGTTCCGCCTGATGAAAAACCGATTTTCTGACCGCTTGCTGTAGCTTTTTCACCTACCAATACAACTGGCTTAAGAGCCTTTTCTCCACCAGCATATTTAACAACCGGTGTTAGCGTAAGTGTAACCTTTTTCTGGAACAGTTTTGGGTTAAATTTACCATTTATAGTAAACTGCACACTGTCGCCGTGCATTTCGATTGGGTTAGGGGACAAGGTGTATTTAATGTCCTTTTGTTTTTTAAGCATTTTACCCAATCCGTCGCAACTTGTTAAAATAACAGCTACTGAAAGACCGGCTCCAATGGTACGTAGAATATTCAAATTCATATTGTTGAGATTATTGCGAACAAAAGTAAAAAAAATTTTAACATAAAAGGGTTTTGGCTTCCAAAATGTTAAAATTAGTCCCTTTTTAAACCCATTTTTTAGCTATTTTGGGCATAATTTAGACGAATACAAAAAAACGTCGATGAAGGTAAATTTTAAAGGCAGCAAATGCGGTATGTAATTAAGTACTAAATTTGCGCTTTTTGGAAGCCACAGGGGATAATATTTTAACAAAAACTGATACGTATTCTAAGTTTTCCGGGTATTTAAAACTCACTAAGTTCCGGCTGGGCGCCCTGGTAGTCTTTTCTGCGGTTATTACTTACTTCACCGTAGCAAGCACAATAGAGTGGATGCAGGTATTAGCATTGAGTTTAGGAGGTTTTTTAGTGACTTCTGCCGCTAACGGATTTAACCAGATTATTGAAAAGGACCTTGATAAATTGATGGACAGAACCAGGAACAGGCCAATGCCAATGGAGGTATTGTCTGTAAACGAAGCTCTGGTTTTTTGTTCGGTTTTTGGAATTTCCGGCACGATTTTGTTGTGGATTTATACAAATCCTCTTTGTGGGATTTTAGGTTTCATATCCATTATACTGTATGCTTTTGCTTATACACCGCTCAAGAGGATTACGCCGTTTTCTGTTTTTGTTGGGGCAATTCCCGGCGCCCTGCCAACACTTATTGGTGGCGTTGCTGCCAGTAAAGGTTTTGGTGAGGTTGGATTCTTTTCTTTTTTGCTTTTTATGATTCAGTTCGTATGGCAGTTCCCGCATTTCTGGGCATTAGCCTGGTTTAACAGTGACGATTACGCGAAGGCAGATTTTTTTCTTCTTCCATCTTCGGGAGGCAAAGATGATTTTTCAAAATTCCAGATCCTTTTGTATTCCGTTTTCCTTCTTGTAGTAAGTATCTTCCCATTCGTCTTCGGCTTTGTTGGTTTGGTTAGTACCGCTGCCGCACTAGTTTGTGGAATTGCTCTTTTACTCCAGGCATACAACTTTTACAGGCTGCCAACCAATGAGCACGCCAAAAAACTTTTTATGATCACTCTTATTTATTTACCACTTGTGCAAGTAGCACTGATGACAAAAGCTTAAAACGTGGAAACAGCAAAAAAGAAAATAAATCCTCATAAACAGGAGATAAAAGTAGCGCAGCGTAAAGCCGCAAAACCCTTGTTATACATCGGAATTGTAAGTATCGTGATGTTGTTTGCAGGTTTAACCAGCGCCTATGTAGTTAGGGCAGACAACGGAAACTGGCTTGTGTTCCATCTTCCAAGCATTTCTATCGTAAGCACAGCAATTATCATCACCAGCAGCTTAACCATGTTTGTGGCCCAGCGAGCCATTAAAACCAATAATTATACGCTTACGTCGCTCGGACTTTTCCTAACTCTGGGACTTGGAGTAGCTTTCTTTTTTACACAGATTGAAGCCTGGAAACAACTAACTGCCGAGGGAATTTATTTCGTTGGGAAGTACAGCAATGCATCAGGATCATTTTTGTACCTGATTGCTTTAGTGCATCTGGCGCATATGGTCGGAGGGCTTTTTGCACTGGTTGTTTCATTAACAAAATCATTGTTGAAAAAATACTCTTCCTCTGATTACCTAGGGATTGAGCTTACTGCCATCTATTGGCACTTTCTTGATTTGTTATGGGTATATTTGTTTTTGTTTTTATATAATTATCGTTAATATTGCATTCGAAATTTAAGTTTTTATGGCGCATTCAGTAGAAATAGATTCAAAAGAAGCGTGGAGCGGAGGAAGATCTCCCTTCAATCTGAGTTATGGTAAAATCTTCATGTGGTTTTTCCTGGTTTCCGATGCTTTAACTTTTGGAGGTTTATTAGTATCCTATGGTTTTATCCGTCATAAATATGCGGATGTATGGCCTAAGGCTGAACATGTATTTACACATTTCCCGTTTGTAGAGCAACATATCCCTCTTGCATACGTAGGTTTAATGACTTTTATCCTCATTATGTCATCCGTTACCATGGTACTGGCCGTAGAAGCAGGTCACCGCATGGATAAACGTGGTGTTACGATCTGGATGTTCTGGACAATTGTTGGTGGTGCAGCCTTTGTGGGTTCACAAGCCTGGGAATGGTATCACTTTATTGTTGGAACTGAGGAAGGGGCCTTACGTAACGTATGGGACCAATCGGTTAACAATGGTGCCGGCGGATATGTGAAGCAGATCTGGCATGGTGCGAATATGACGACTAACGAGTATGGCGTGCCTCAGTTCGCTAACTACTTCTTCTTTATCACAGGATTTCACGGTACTCACGTATTCTCAGGTGTGGTGCTTAATTTCATCATTTTCTTAAACGTATTAAAGGGTACCTACCAACGCAGAGGTCACTACGAAATGGTTGAGAAGGTTGGTTTATACTGGCACTTTGTAGATTTAGTTTGGGTGTTTGTATTTACATTCTTCTACCTGCTTTAGTAATTCACGCTTCGGCTCCCTTCGACATGGTTCGACAAGCTCACCACAAGAACTCAGGGCAAGTCGCTCAGCGTGACAAAGAGAATTTTAAAATTTAAAGAAATTAAAAACAAAAAATATGTCAGAGTTTCACGATAATTATCCGCAATACGAGGTAATGGCCAATCATGGCGAAGAAGAAGGGAAAAAGAACCGTCGCACCTTGTGGAATGTTTTTTGGGTAATGTTAGCAATTACTATTTTTGAATTAGTGGTTGGTTTTATGGCGCCAAGCAGAGGTTGGAGCGGTACATGGTGGTTAAAAACCCTGTTCATCAGCTTAACAATTGCTAAAGCTGCAGCCATTGTAATTTGGTTTATGCACTTAGGACATGAGGTGAAGTTCTTTAAATGGGCTATTCTCGCACCTTATATTGTATTTATGATGTACACTATTTTTATCGTACTTACTGAAGGTACTTACTCGGGTACATCCGGACATTTTACACGCGTTGATCCAATTTTTGTTGAGCAACAGGCTGCCCTCAAAAATGGACATCATGGCGCAGCCTCTCACGGGGATGCACACGAAGCGCCGGCTGAAGAGCACGGTGAGCATCACTAAGCAAATGACATTGAATAAAAAAACCACTGGCAACAGTGGTTTTTTAGTTTGGGACAGATCCTAAAACATGAAAAGCTTTAAAACATATATTCCATTTGTTATTGCACTAACAGCCGGACTAAGTTTTATTACGCTTGGAATAACCGGACCAACACTTACCCATTATCCGGGGGATCTGATTGACGGGAGATTTAATAATTATCTGCTGGAGCACGCCTATAATTATTTTATGGGTCTTGAATCATCTTTCTGGAATGCTCCATTTATGTATCCGGAAGAAAAAGTCATCAGCTATTCAGATAACCTTCTTGGCACAGCACCTTTCTACATCATGTTCCGGATTTTAGGTTGCGATAGAGAAATGGCCTTTCAATGCTGGTACATCCTTTTAGCGATTCTGAATTTCACAAGCTGTTATATTTTGCTGAAGTACTTATTTAAAAACACTTATGCAGCGGCGCTTGGAGCAATGATTTTCGCTTTTTCACTGGCTCTTCACTCGCAGATGGCTCACGCACAAACCTTTCCGCGACTTGCAATTCCCCTTTCTTTTTTAATGGGTCTGATGTTTCTGAGAGAGATGAGGGTTAGGTACTTTTTATGGAGTGTTTTTTTTGTAGTGTATCAATTCTATTGTGGCATTTATATAGGATTTATGCTCGCAGCAGCCATCGGTTTTTTCTATCTTGTTTCACTGGTGATCAAACGCCAACAATATTTTCAAAGATTCGGGGATATAAAATGGTGGCTCATGATGATAGGCGCGCTTGGTTTAAATATTCTGATGTTATTGCCGCTCGTGAAGCCCTATTTAGCGCGTGCTCACGATGTAGGTTATTATCCTTACGAATCAATCAGCAACGCGCTTTTAACACCCAAGTCGTTTCTTTTTAGCTGGGGTGGAAGTCTTTTCTGGACTGTATTAAACAGTATGTGCGTTAAGGATTTTACTTACTATTGCGAATACCAGGTTTTTGCCGGCGGCTTTGCAACGCTTTGCCTGGCTGCTTTTCTAGTGATCTTAATTGTAAAGTTCTTTTCTGGAAATAAATTCGTAGACCTTACAATTTCTAAGGAACAATGGATTCTTTTTGGAACAGCGATTTTGTGTTTCCTTTTCTTTATGAGAATGGGAGAATTTTCGCTGTAAAAGATTCTGTATAAAATTCCTGGTTTTGGCTCTATGAGAGCCTTGCAAAGGGTCATTAATATCGAACTGTTGTTTTACGCTATAGCTTCAGCGTTCTGTTTTGATTTGTTGTTTAAAGATAAAAAATATGCATCGGTTGTTTTTGCAGTGTGTGTTGTTTTTATAGTTCTGGACAACTACGTTAAACCAGATTACAGGCATAGGCATGAGGTTTCGGAGTCTAAAGGCCGGGTTGGACCTTTGATTGAAAAGATCAAAATGACTGGCTCAAGAAAAGTGCTTTCCTACGAGCCTGATAGTGTTGATTCCAATATTAATGATTTTCAGCTGGATGCAATGCTGGCTGCACAATCACTGGGTTTAAGAACACTTAATGGTTATAGCGCTACATCTCCGGAAAATTACTCCAACTATTGGCAATATCCGAATGAAGGACATCGTATGAAATGGTTGAATGCTAAAAATCTCTCCATGGACAGTGTTTTTGTAGTGAAATAAGTCCTCTGAAACTGTTTTAATCGTTTTAAAAATGAGATTTTTAAGTTAAATTTGTCCTCCTGTTTAGAAACCTGTGCTGTTGCCTGTAAGAGCAATTCAAGGTAAAAAACATAGAACGGAGACCTGTCAGAGTGGTCGAACGAGCAAGCCTGGAAAGTTTGTATACGGGCAACCGTATCGAGGGTTCGAATCCCTCGGTCTCCGCTGAAAGGGACTTAGGCTCAAAAAGAGAACTAAGTCCCTTTTTTATTAAAGCCAAATCGCCCGTGTGTCGGGCGATTTGTGCAA
>JAEUTM010000118.1 GCA_016788025.1 Bacteroidia bacterium | reverse complement strand
GAATTTGAGAATTACGATAATTCAGAGTTACTTATTTCAACCACCGAACGTATGGACAGGATCGCCAAACAATTGTACATACAATCAAAATCGTTTGATGAGGTGGTGAATCTTGCGAGGAATAAGGAAAAACTCATTGCTTCTATTCCTGCTATAATGCCCATTAATCAAAAGGACCTGGCGCATGCGGTAACCAGTGGTTTTGGGTGGAGAACACATCCAATCTACAAAACAATGGAATTCCATCCCGGAATGGATTTTTCGGCGGAACAGGGCACGCCCATCTATGCTACTGGTGACGGAGTTGTTGATCGCGCGGATAATCTTGCACAAGGCTACGGAAACCACGTTGTAATCGATCATGGATTTGGATATCAAACACTGTATGGGCACATGAGCCGGATTGTTGCGAAAGCAGGCCAGAAAGTGTCGCGGGGGCAATTGATTGGTTATGTTGGAAGCACCGGTTTAAGTACAGCGCCACACATTCATTACGAAGTGATTAAAAACAATGAAAAGGTAAATCCTATCAATTATTACTACAACGATCTTTCACCGGAGCAGTACCAGTTGCTTGTTGAACTTTCGAAAAAAGCATCCCAGTCTTTCGATTAAATCCCTTTTATTCTTGTCATTAAACGATTCAAATCGTCTTTGCTAAGGTCTCTGAACCTGGATTGAGATACTTTTAAGGATTTATCGGCTTGTGGG
This sequence comes from Bacteroidia bacterium, assembly GCA_016788025.1. Taxonomy (GTDB): domain Bacteria; phylum Bacteroidota; class Bacteroidia; order B-17B0; family Aurantibacillaceae; genus Aurantibacillus. Next base: position 3,986 of record JAEUTM010000118.1, on the reverse strand, counting down.
ATTATATCAAAATTGAATACGAAACCCGGATCTTGCTGATCACCGCCGATAAGCTGACCAAAACGGATGTCGCCGATCATAATACCGCTATCCTTTTTACTTACATAATAATGATGTTTGCAGAACTGTATAAGATCCTGCACATCGGAATTCTGTTTGTAAGGAAAAAGTAAAGAATCATTGCGCTTATAAGCTGTCCAGTCTACCGTTGGCTGTTTATCGAGAATGGAATAATAACCTGTGTAGAACGTTTCATCCTTCACAGCATAACTGTACCACAAGAGATTATTCATGGGTGCAGGAGTGCTGTAAAAACTGTCGAATTTCATTTGTTTTGATTCGAGATCGTTTTTTACTACGGAGTTAACGTGGATTTTAATGGAGGCTGTAATAAGGAGGTACAAGGTACTAAGCGTAAGAGCCGTCCTGAAAATAATTCTCCTTGCTTTTAGGTTGCTGTTTTTTATAATCAATAATAATAACGTTCCAAGGAGAATAGGCATACTCAAAAGCGGATCGAGAATAAAAAGAGTATTAAAACTCACCCGGTAAGAACTGAAAGGTTCAAACCAACCAGTTCCGTAGGTTGTGCAGGCATCCAGCAAAATGTGCAGGAACAAGCCGCTGCCTATCAGCAAAAGCCATTCCTTTCTGGTGAGCTGGTATTTTGAAAACCATTTTTCAAAAAGCAACATCATACCAAATGTTGCGACGACAGCAAAGAGAATAGAGTGTGTAATACCCCTGTGCGAAAGGAGACTGTGAGCTTCTGTATTCCAGAGCGCCGTTATAACATCCGCATCGGGAAGATTGTTTGCGAGTATACCAAAGAGCATGGCTTTTTTGCCCATCTTTTTGCCTGCAACAGCTTCACCCAGGCAAGCGCCAAGAACTGTGTGTGTGATTGAATCCATTAGTTGTGTTTTCTTTTGTGTTTTCTGCGTGCTACTAAAATAAGCATCAGCAGCCTGTAAAAATTGTAGGCCAGCCACATTTTAAGTCTTTTCCAACTGCTGCGTTCTTCGAGATCGTCTTTCTTATAATTTTTTGATTTGTTTTCTGAAATGATCTTATTAAGGTGTAATGAAAAATCGTGGGCGAAGCTCCTGTCAATAACGTCAACATTTAGTTCTATGCTGATGTATCGACTCAAAAAATTAAGATTGTAGGAGCCAACGGTAGCCCAGGTGTCGTCAACCAGCATGGCTTTCCCATGCAGAATGGAATTTTGCCATTCGATGATTTCTATATTACTGCGGCGATAAAAATCAAAAAGGTAATTCTGAGCCAGTCGCGCAGAACCAACATCTGATTTTCCTGCAAGGATAATTTGGATTTTTACGCCCCGTTCCGCAGCTTTATATAACATTTTACGCAAATGTCTTCCGGGGAGAAAATAACTTGCTACCAGAATGATTTTACTTTCGGCTCTCGCAATGGCATGCGAATAACCCAAATGAATTTCCTGTTTGTTGCGGAGAAAATCGTTTTGCCGGAATCGTATTAAGGGAGAAGAGAGTGGGAGTTCAGGAATGGAAGGTTTAAGTTCCCATTTCCGCAGGAGACTTCTCCTGCGTTTGTAATACATGGCGTCACATAAAATATCGAGGTATTCGCAGACATTTCCTTTGATCAATACCGCATAGTCCAACCAGGGCTCTTCGTCGAGCCATTTATTGTATTTGTTCGCTACATTAATGCCGCCTACCAGTGCCAGTTTTTTATCTGCTACTACAATTTTGTGATGTAGCCTCCTCCATAAACTAATATTTTCTGAGGAGAAGAGTTTTGAGAACATGCGAAACCGTACGCCCGCTTCTCTAAGCTGGTGCTGAAATTCTTTCGAAAAGGGAAATGATCCGTAGGCGTCTATTAATAAATACACCGACACACCACGTTTGGCGGCCCGTATAAGAGAAGCGATTACTTCCGTTCCGGTTTCGTCGCTTGCAAAAATATAGGTTTGAAGATGAAGGGTTTTGACGCTACAATCAATAACATTATTCAGGACCTTAAAAAAGTCCTTACCGCTATGTACCAGTTCAATCTCTTCGGCCTGGAGATATTTCTTCATAATGTTCTTGTAAATTTAGAATATAGTTCGGGTCTGACAACTGAAAGTTTTCGCAAAAACTATTCCAGTTCATACTTAAAAACACCCGCTTATCAGCCAAATTGAAAAGTACTGTTAGAATTAATGTTAAGTCTTGCACTAAACCCGATTTAAGCCTTACATTTACCTCAAAAATTAAATAACATGAGCAGAGGATTAATAACCGTAATCATTTTTGGAATCATTGTTTTATTCGGAGGCTTCTGGGCCTGCAACAAACGTAACAGCTTTGTAGGCATGCGTGAAAATGCAAAAGCGCAGTGGCAACAGGTGGAAAGTCAGTATCAACGTCGTTCTGACCTTATACCAAACATTGTAGCTACTGTAAAGGGCGAAGCGAATTTTGAAAAAAGCACTCTGGAGGCCGTTGTATCGGCTCGTGCAAAAGCTACGCAAATGACGATCGATCCTGATAAACTGGATGAAAACTCAATCGAAAAATATAAGGCGGCTCAAGGCGAATTAAGTGGCGCTTTGTCGCGTTTATTAATGGTGACGGAGAACTACCCTAACTTAAAAGCCAACCAGGCCTTTGGAGATTTACGTGTAACGCTGGAAGGAACAGAGAACCGCATTTCTGTGGAACGTATGAAGTACAATGAAATGTCGCGTGAGTACAACAAAGCCATTCAGTTTTTCCCGGGTAATTTATTAGCGGGCGGGATGGCTCCTATGCCTTATTTCGAAGCGGAAGCAGGTGCTGAAAAAGCTCCTAAAGTTGACTTTAACTAAGGGTAGATGCCAACAGCAAAGAACTTTTTTAACGAGCGCGAGCAACAAATGCTGATCCAGGCAATTGTTGAGGCCGAGATGAAAACCTCGGGTGAGATTCGTCTGCACCTTGAAAATTTCTGCTGGGGCGATGAGGTAAAGGCTGCAAAGAAGGTTTTCAAAAAACTGGGAATGCATCAAACCAAGGAAAAAAATGGTGTTCTGATTTATATTGCAACCCTGAGTCATAAAATTGCTATTGTGGGTGATGAAGGTATTCATCAAAAACTGGGCAATGAATATTGGCAAAAGATGGTAAACGATTTAATTGCACGCTTTAAAGAGAATAAACAGGCCGATGCACTCGCAGAATGTATCAGGGACTGCGGCGCCCAGCTCGGTAAATTCTTTCCCCTGTCGGCCGACGATAAAAACGAACTCAGTAATTCTATTTCCTTTTAAGCATGAAGAAATATCTTGTAATATTTTTTTCGATTTTTTTTCTTACGCTTAATGCACAAATAGCTGAGAGACCAGAACCGCCACGTTTATACAACAACCTTTCAAAGGAATTTCCTGATTTTTTAAATTCTGCAGAAGCAGCACAGCTGGAAGAAAAACTGGAAGTGTTCAGTAATGAAACTTCTAATCGCATCTGTGTGGTGATAGTAGACGATCTGAACGGGATGGAAGCTTCGGATTATGCCATTAAGCTGGGTAATGAATGGGGCGTGCAAAAGGGCAACGAACGGAACGGCATTGTTATTTTAATAAAGCCTACCGAAACGGATGGAGGTCGTGATCTTTTTATCGCGATTGGTTATGCATTGGAAGGAGCTATTCCTGACCTGGCAACCAAACGCATTCGCGACAATGAAATGGTGCCTTATTTAAAGAAGGGTGAAAATTTCACAGCGTTGGATAAAGGAACAGATGTGTTGATGAAACTTGCCTCCGGTGAGATCAACGTGAAAGATTATACGCGCTCGCACAGGGGTGATCGGTTAAGTAATAATGGTTTTGTCACAGCTCTGATTATTCTTGTTTTTGTGATCATTCTCCTGCGCAGCATTTTTCGTGGTGGTGGAGGAGGGGGTGGTAGAACACTTTCCCGCGCCGGAAGAGCAATTTTCTGGGGCAGTATGTTAAGCGGTGGTGGTCG
>JAEUTM010000108.1 GCA_016788025.1 Bacteroidia bacterium | reverse complement strand
TTCCCTCAGCTAAAACGATTTATCATTTTAGGAAAACATCAACAACTGGGCTTAGGCTCACCATAAGCACAGAAAGAAAGAATGTACACCTTTGTGTCCTTTGAGCCCAGTTAGACCTCTTTGCGCTTAACTAGAACAGATTATCAGGAACATTTCTACCTACCCTCAGTGAAACTTAGTGGCCTTAGTGGTAGAATTTTACGAGACCTCTCCTTTCCTTTGTGCTTAACCGTAACAGATTATCAGAAACATTTCTACAAACTCTTAATGAAACTTAGTGCCCTTTTGTCTTAGTGGTTTAATTCGATCGGTCACCAGAACCTTTTCTCCTGTTCCTTATGCCCCATGCTGATTTTCATGTTTTTGCTGGGCCCACTGAAGTTTAGTTTCAGGCCCCTGGCATCCGCCGCGCTTTGCCCGGAGTTTTTGGGCACATAATCCTTGCCGCGTTTTTTCAGGTTGTTCCAGGGCACCAAAATGTTGATACTGGAGTTCCCCTTAAAATTATACAAACCATTCACCACGTAAAGATTCAACACGTTAGAGCCAATTTCCAGTTCTTCAATCTTCATTTCATAACCCCTGATCTTAAAGGTTTCCGTGAGGTCTGTAAAAGACACATCGTTAAAGTCCCGGTTCTTAAATAAAAAATTAGAAAGGTTTTGCACGGGTTCAAAATTTATCAAATGCCCCTCTTTTAATCGCAGTTTCACTTCCCCGGCCATGGTTTCGTTCTTGATCTGCATGTCTTTGTTCAGCTCGGTTTTAAACTGTGCATCCAAAGAAATATTTCCTTTCAGGTTCTCGCTTACAATGGCGCTCTGCCCAAAATTTTCAAAAGCTGAGAACAGTTTGGTCACATTCACCTGTTCCACGGTAATGGTAGAACTGATCTGGTTAAAATCTTTTATGCTGGCTTTGGCTTTTATTTTCCCGTCACAGGTATTTACATTCAGGTTATTAATCAGCAGGGAATTGTCTTTGTAATACAGGTCCAGCGTTGCATTGCTGGCTTCCACTTTCCGTACCAGGAATTTATCCGCATGCAGGTTCACCTTAAATTCAAAATGACTGTCAGAGATTTTTTTGGTATTGGCCGCCACAGCTTTGGAGTCCATTTTTTCTTCCTCTTTTTTTTCGGCGTTGTTTGCCAAAACGGGATTCAGATCCAGGAATGGGGTATTTGCAGAGAGACTGGCCGAAAATCCTTTGGTATATCCAAGTGCGTAACTTACAAAACCGTTAGCCTGGCCTTTTAAAGTGGCATCGGCAATGCTCGATTTCAGTTTCAAATTGTCAAAACGCAGGCTCTCATTGGCCAGGCTGGCTTTACCACTCACCGCATACACATAGGGCCTGTCAATCTCCTTATAACTGAAATCATTAAAAAGCAAATAGGCCTGCAGCTTCATGGGTTCTTTTAAAAATTCCTGGGAATTGAGTTTGTTCGTGGGCCCGCTATACTTAATGGTGGCCAGCGCAGAGCCTTTTAATATAAAATCGCTGGAGACCCTGGTTTTGATCTTCTTCGCTTCTACGAGAAGACTGGCATTAATGGTGATGCTGGGTGTTTGCAGGTTCTGCACCAGCACGTTAGCCGTAAATGGGAAATCGTAAACCCTTCCTTTTACCTGTGTAAATTCCACCCTGGCATGTTCCATGTCTCCGCGTTGCCGGCTCGAATCCAGGCTGATGATCCTTCCCTTAAAATACAAGCCGGAGTAAGGGATTTTACTTTTACCGATCTGCAGGTCGCAGTCTTTGCCAATGACCTCGGCCAGCAAAACAGGTTCTTCTTTTTGTCCCAGGTTTACATGAATTAAAATGCTCGCATCCAGGGGACGCAGCACTTCAAAATTGGAGAGTGTTTTCCGGATCTTTGGATTTAAGAGTGACACCACTCTTTCAAATTTTATTTTTTCACTGCTGATCTTCAGATCGAGCGTGCGCTTCTCGCCCAGATTGATCAATGACAGCACCTGGTAGTTATGTCCGTCAATTTCAGCTGAAGAACCAGGATAGATACATAATGTTTTTTCTTTGTTAAGAAAATGCATTTGCACATCCAGGATGGCTCGGGTATGGCTTAAGAACGCACCATTCTTTGGATTAAACAGAAGCTGATCAACCAGTGTTTTCCCTTTTAATTCTGCTTTAACACCATCGGCATAGATTTTCAGTTTCACATCCACGTCCATCAGGTCTATACCAATGTCCTGTCCGCGTTCCTTGTTCCGGAAACCAAACTTCACACGTTCCAGGGAGATCTTCTGCACGTCAAAATCAATGGCAGGAGCCGTTCTGCCCGGAACAGGTTTTGGTTTTCTAAATTCAAAGTTCCGGCTTCCGTCTGTTTCCTTAATTAAAAACACTTCAGCATCCTTCAGGGAAATATTGTTCACCACGAATTTCTTTTTCAGAACATTCTCAAGGTTTAAGGACAAAGCAAGAGAACCTGCTTTTAAAAGTGGCATTACCTTTTGATGATCGGCATCGTTCGCAATAACTACGTTCTTCAGTTTTACCGAGGCATGTGGCCAGTTGCTGAACAAGGACACATCCACGTCTTCCACCTCCAGGTGAAGTCCATAATCCGTTCTCAGGTTATCGGTAAGAATGACGGCGATCTCTTTTTTATAAAAGGTAATCAGCACAAAAATAGAAGCGCCCACCAGCAGGAACAAAATAATGACTCCGATAAATAAACGCTTCAGGACTTTCATAGCATTGGGCCCATCCCGAAATGTCGGGAGGCATTCATGCTAATATAATAAAATTATCATGCCTGAAACATTTGTTGGTCTTCGTTTGCCTGGCTTTAATGCTTCCAAATCCCTCCTCCATCCAAAGAGGGGATATTCTTCCCCAAAAAACTTCTAATCCATAAACAATTCGCGAAATTCTATATCGGGTTCACGCGGGTGATCCTTCGCCGTAAAACCTTCGGCAATACCAAACAATACAAACGAATAAGAGGGATTGTTCCGCAAGCGAATGCGTTCTATTTGCTCGAGGGAGATCAGGCCTACCAGGTATCCGCCTTCCTTTGCCTGGAAGGATTCTTCAATGGAAACAAAATACTTTTTAAAGGCGCTGGATTCAGCAGCATTATGCCTGAAAAGCACTTTAAGGAAAATGTCGTTCTTGTTTTTTAATTCAGCTTTATCGGAAAGTTTTTTGTATTCGTAACGGTAATCGTAGCTCAGCGCCGAAAGATCCGAAATAACAGCCGATGCGGTAGGATGTGCGCCCGCTCCTTTCCCGGAAAAGAACTGCACGTCCGAAAAACAGGATTTGGTTTTGATGCCGTTAAACACATCGTCTACCGAAAAGAGTTTATCACTTTTCTCCACAAATTTTGGAAACACAAAAGCAGAAATCTGTCCCGCTTCGTCTTTAAGGGCTTGTGCCACCAGTTTTATTTTGTATCCTTTTTCCCGCGCATAATTAAGTTCGAATTCACCAAGAGAATCTATACCCAGGTTAAAGATTTCTGAAGGCTTCAGAACTTTTCCAAAAGCATGGGCAATAAGGATGAGTAATTTAAACTTTGCATCAAATCCTCCGGTATCAAGAATGGGATTGCTTTCTGCATAGCCTTTTTCCTGCGCTTGTTTTAAGGCTTCCTGGTAAGAAATTTTTTCCTCTTCTGTTTTGCTAAGAATGTAGTTGGTAGATCCGTTCACGATGCCTTCGATAGATTCCAGCAGATCGTTATCGTAGTATTCTTCAAGGTTGCGGATAATGGGAATGCTGGCACAGCAGGCGGCCTCATACAGCAGGGCGGCTCCGTGTTTTTTCTGGAGCTCAAGCAGTTCGTTAAAATGTTCGGCAATGAGTTTTTTATTTGCTGTAACTACCGACTTCCCTTTTTTAAGC
>JAEUTM010000076.1 GCA_016788025.1 Bacteroidia bacterium | reverse complement strand
TCAGGGCGAAACAAGCTTTAGAAAAAGTTCCCGGTGCTGAAGCGATACTAAGCGCCGACCTTGCCAGCATTGCTGAAACAAAGGAACTGGCGGCTAAGGTAAATGCCTTAGGCAGATTTGATGCCATCATTCATAATGCCGGAGTTTATAATGTATCCGGAAATAGTCCGGATGGCTTGCCTTTAGTATTTGCTGTAAATAGCATTGCACCATATATTTTAACTTGTTTGATCGGGAAACCAAAACGATTGATCTATCTCAGTTCAGACATGCATTTAGGGGCCGATCCAAAGCTTGGAAATTTATCTGGTGTAAAAACCAGTAAGAATATCAGTTATTCCGACACAAAATATCACAATGTGATCTTAGCCATGGCTGTTGCCGAGAGATGGAAAGATGTGTATTCCAATGCTCTGAATCCGGGATGGGTCCCCACAAAAATGGGCGGTGCAGGCGCTCCGGATAATTTGGAAAAAGGTTATCATACCCAGGTATGGTTAGCGGAAAGCAATGATAAGGAAGCCCTGGTAAGCGGTCAGTATTTTTATCATAAAAAACTGAGTCGGTTTTTGGAAGCAGCGAGGGATATGGAGGTGCAGGAGAGGTTTTTGAAGATTTGTGAGGAGATAACGGGAGTCCATTTTTTAATTAGGTGACAAACTAATCGTAGACGAATTTTTTTAGAATCTCTACGATTTTCGTTTTTCTTTGTATTTGATCAGATTGCTCTACGTGTCCTAAGAGTGCTTCTTCAAAAAATTTCTCATTAATTAATAGAGCAAATTCCTTCTTTAAATAAGACTTCACGTTCGAGTCTGCATTATTAAGTTCTTCGTGAATATTATCCCTATGATCTAAAACAAAGACAATATCCTCCAGATCATGACTGGCGTATATATCTCTACCTCCTCGTGTAGTAAATGCTTCAAATTTAGAAGCGATGAAATAAGGAACAGAGAAAATTCGAATTGCTCCGATATTATCTATCGTATGTTCTATGGATTTTTTTACACCTTCCGGATACCAGTGATTGCTAAATCCAAGTATTGAAGGATCAGTCGGCATAAAATCAACTTTTAAACCCTGAATCAGAAACCTTGAAATAATCTTAGACTCAATATCATTTTTAAATCCGGATTTTAATAGATACTCCTGCAGATCATAAAATTCATTTATGGAAATCAACTCCACAACTACATCAACATCATCTGTTGGACGTACGCTGACTGCCAATGGGCGGGTAGCATATAAACTCACAGTTGCTCCACCAACAAAAACCACCTTATCCCTCCACTTTCCAAGGGCATTTGCAACTCCGCGCAGTCTTACAATATTTGTTCGATAACTCAATGTAATAATCTTCTTTTAAGTTCTGATTCTGCCATCTTTTTCTCCCTCGCCTTTCCCACTCTCATGGCATCTGTTAAAGCCAGTAGTTCGTAAAGTTTTTTGTCATGTTTGGATGCATTAATCTGACCAGGATGAAAGGGTTCAATAATTTGTCCTCTTACGCTACCTTCCGGATCAGGCCAAACATAAAGCTCATCGCTTTTAAACTCTCTATTTAAAGGAGATGCTGAATGAGCAGTTGGCATCCCTGCAACGAGAGCACCGGGCTTCTGAGGAAAAACATAAGGCAGTCCGTATACCAAAAACTCAAAGAATGCTTTACGCATCAGTGTTTTTTTATCTCCGGCAATTAGCCCAGCCATTACTGAACGATTAACTGATTCTGTTACTTCAGATGAACTTATGGCCAGCGCCTGACTTAAATGTTTCAGATAAAAATTACGATCATCCAGTAGCGATATTTTTAATAAAATCAATACGTCCAGGGGACGCATCCCGTTGTGTTTTTTCATAATACAAATATACGAATAATTCTTAATTTGCAAATCGCGAATTGAGAACTAAATAGTGCGTAATCTTCTGATTCACATAATTTTAACCAGAGTATATCAATGAAAATTCCTGCCCCCGTGAAAAACATCATACTGGAAGGAAGGTCCATCGTTGGATTTAACCAAAGCTGCTTTCTTTTTTCTCATGCCTGGTGCCGAGCTTTCGTAATCTATACTTTGATCCTCTGAACCGTTGGCTTCTGGAACATTAAGGGGCGCTAATAATCCCGAAAGATCGTAACAGTGTTTCACTACCACGTGAATCACTTCTCCTTCTTTCTGCATCTTACCTTCCACCATTAATAATTTGCTACGGACAATTTCCTTTCGAAATTGCTGGAATAAATTTGCAAAAACCACAAGGTTGGCTGTGGCTGTCTCGTCTTCAATGGTGATAAAACAAATACCAGTGGCTGTACCTGGACGCTGACGCACCAGTACCAAACCTGCAACTCTTACAAATGATCCATCGTTACAGGAACTGAGTTGCTGAGTTGGAATTACATTTAATTTTCTGAGTTTGTCGCGCACAAAACTTAAGGGATGGGCTTTTAGGGAAAGTGAAATAGTGCGATAATCTTCTATCACATGTTGTGATAAGGTCATTTGCGGTAAATGGATGTTTTGTTCTGCTGAAGTATCTGCGGGTTGTCCGGCAAAAAGGCCTTGTGCATGATCACTGAGGGCGGAGACTTCCCAAAGGGCTTTCCGGCGATCAAGGCCAATGGAACGAAAAGCGTCGGCATCCGCGAGACGTTCGAGAGCGGAAAGGGGAACGCCGGCATCGTATAACTTTGGAATTGTGATGGTCGCTTCTCGATACTCCTTCACTCCGTTCCGGAACTCGAAGTGACCATCACTGTCACGCGCAGCAACCAGGATTTGTATATCTTCTTCTTTCAGGCCTTTTACCTGGCGGAAGCCTATGCGGAGGGCGCAAAACTCCTTTTGAGAGGCTTTAGTTGTTGTGGAAACTTTTTCTTCAAGGGTATTATCCCAATACGAAAAACTAATGTCTACGGGTCTTACGGTTACGCCATGTTTGCGTGCATCAGAAATAATTTGTGCGGGCTGATAAAAGCCCATGGGTTGACTGTTTAATAAAGCTGCTGCAAAAATATCGGGGTAATAATGTTTGGTCCAGGATGAAATATAAACCAGCAAGGCAAAACTTACAGCATGACTTTCCGGGAAACCATAACTGCCAAAACCTTCAAGCTGTTTAAAAACCCGTTCTGCAAATTCTTTGGTATAACCTTTAGCTGTCATTCCTGTGATCATTTTTTTATGGAAGTCGCTTACTTTACCTTTGGCTTTAAAGGTGGCCATGCTGCGGCGCAATTCGTCAGCCTCTGCAGGAGAGAAACCTGCGGCCACAATAGCAATCTCCATAGCTTGTTCCTGGAACAAGGGAACGCCCAGGGTTCTTTCAAGAATATTTTTTATTTCATTGGAAGGATATTCAACTTTTTCCAATCCATTCCGTCTTCTTAAATAAGGATGCACCATGTCGCCCTGGATCGGTCCGGGACGTACAATAGCTACTTCAATAACCAGGTCGTAAAATGTTTGTGGTCTTAAGCGCGGCAACATGCTCATTTGTGCACGGCTCTCAATCTGGAACACGCCAATAGTATCTGCTCTGCAGATCATTTCATAAACTGCCGGATCTTCCTGGGGAATATTTGCTAAGGTAAGATCCAGATTGTAGTGCTGTTTAGCCAGATCAAAACCTTTGCGGATACAGGTAAGCATGCCAAGCGCCAGGACATCGACTTTTAAAAATCCAAGAGATTCAATATCGTCTTTGTTCCATTCTATACAGGTACGGTCTTCCATACGAGCATTCAAAATCGGACAAAGATCCGAGAGGTTCCCTTGAGTAATCACAAAACCGCCGGTATGTTGTCCTAACTGACGGGGGAAACCAATGTATTGTTCTGTGAGTTGCAGCACTTTTAATAAATGAGGATCGGCAGCGGAGAACCCAGAAGAAGTGACTGTTTTTCCTGCATACCATTCATCGGTAAATTCCCAGCCTGACGAAGCAAGACTATTTACAGCATCCATGGACAATCCCATTGCTTTGGCCACGTCGCGTACCGAGCCTTTGTAATGTTGCTGTGTAACCGTAGCAACAATGGCTGCACGATGTCTTCCGTACTTGTCATAAATATATTGCATCACCTCTTCTCTACGTTCGTGCTCAAAATCTACATCAATGTCCGGCGGTTCATCGCGGGCATCAGACATAAAACGACTGAAAAGCAAATTAAACTGCGAAGGATCCACAGACGTAATTCCCAAACAATAACAGACCGTAGAATTGGCGGCAGATCCCCTGCCCTGGCATAAAATATCAAGAGAACGCGCATAACGCACAAAATCATGCACCGTTAAAAAATAAGCCGCATAATTCTTACGTTCGATAAAATCTAATTCGTATTCTATCATTCCTTTGATCTTTTCCGAAACTCCTTTTGGGAATTTTTCTTTCACCCCAAGCCAGGTAAGATGCACCAGTTCTTCCTGCGGTGTCCGGCCCTCCGTAGTGATCTCATTCGGATAAATGTATTTGAGTTCGTTTAATGAAAACTGGCAAGCCTCCACGAGCTTTTGAGTGTTTTCAATAGCCTGTGGGTACTGGGCAAAAAGACGGATCATCTCCTCTTCCGACTTCAGATAACGCTCCGCATTTTGGTGCAGACGAAATCCAGCTGTATAAATAGTACATTTTTCACGAATGCAGGTCAACACATCCTGGAGTTCTCTTCTTCCTGGAACATGATAATACACGTCGTTCATGGCAATTAAAGGCACATTGAATTGCTGACTAAGCTGTGCAAGCCTGAACATTTTTTTATTATCGTTGGCCTGATAAGTTCTCACGATTCCCAAATAAAGCTCAGGTCCGAGTTCAGAGGCATATTCCTGCAAAGAAGAAACAAATGTTTTTTCTATCTCAAAAGCCTCGTTTAGTGTGTCGGGAGGGATCATAATAAATTTAATTCCCTTTGCATAACGATACACATCTGCTTTGTATAAAAAACATTCTCCTTTCTCTGCACGCCGGTTCCCTTCGGTTAACAAAGCTGAAAGCCTGGAATATGCTTCTTTATTTGTGGGATAGGCAAGCAAACTCGGACCATCCACCAGATCTAAACGACAGGCAGGAATGAGACGGATGTTTTTTCCTTTTGTGGCGGTATAGGCACGAACAATACCGGCAAGGGTGTTACGATCGGTGATGGCGATCTCGGTATATCCAAGTTCTAAGGCTCGTTCCACAAGTTCTTCGGGATGGGAGCCTCCACGAAGGAATGAGAAGTTTGTTGTGACTTGTAGTTCTGTGTACCTCATTCAGTCTTCACTTTTAAAAATAAACAAAATCAGTTTTATGTCACTTTTTCCTTAGATGAAAAAGTAACAAAAATCCCGATAGCTATCGGGACAAGGCGATTTGCCAACCTTTGTTTTTTGCATGACCTGCTAAATAGGTTACCCGTTTACAAAAAAACAAAGGTTCGCACCAAATCGCCATTTGCAGCCGCACTATCCTAGACGTACCTATACGTAGTAAGATGAGCTAATATTGAATCACATGTCTAAAAGCGTTCCAAGTTCTTCTAAGACACTACGCTTGCGCCAGAGCTTCAGCTTAGGAGCAAAGTGCACTAAGGGACACTAAGCTTAATTCTTTATAACCTTGTATTCTGTGTAAATCCTCTGTGTTTAAAATGAGAACTCTGTGCCCTCTGTGTATTCCCTGTTACTCTGTGTTTAAAATTATTAAGCGAAAAAACCATGCAAAAACCATTTCACTTCTACATTGCTGTTATAATCCCCGGAACGGAAGAGCCAATACCGCTCACCGCGCTCGTCTTCCACACACTAATAATCCCTGTAAAGTCCTTGTTGTTTC
>JAEUTM010000030.1 GCA_016788025.1 Bacteroidia bacterium | reverse complement strand
TCTTAAACCAGTTTAAGTTTTTGCAGTTTGCTTTTTTAAAACTTTGCTCCTGAAATTAAAAAACGCAAAATGAAAAGAACAGACATTAACAAATTGGAACCACAGGCTTACAAGGCCATGCTTGGACTGGAAGGATACCTTGGCACAATTCAGATTTCAAAATCACTAAAACACCTCATTAAACTTCGGGCTTCACAAATAAATAAATGTGCCTTTTGTATAAACATGCATTCGAAGGAAGCTTTAAAGGATGGGGAAACTGATCAACGTATTTTTCTTTTGAATGCGTGGCGGGAAACAGAACTTTATACTACACAAGAACGGGCAGCACTGGCCATGACAGAGGAAATTACACACATCAGTCACGCTGGACTTACGGCGAAAACCTACCAGGAAGCACAGGAATTTTTTAACGACAATGAAATTGCTCAAATTATCATGGTAATAACAACTATCAATGCCTGGAACAGGATAGCAGTGAGTACTCAAATGGAATTAGGAAACTGAAACTTTTTAAATGAATAATCAGATCAGAGATATTCGCGATCCGAAAGAGTGGAAAACGAATGATGAAGAAATACACGCTGGTTCTGAAGCCCATCACCATGATGAAAGTGAGGGAAGTGAATTCCTTGACGAAGAATTAAGAATGCGTGAGGAATTATTCGAAGACCGGGAAGATGAAAGTCTAATTTAAAAATTAAAGGGGAATAATCATTGCTTGATTGTTTCTCTTTTTTCTTTTTTATTGCTTAACCAATAAGATCTTACCACGATAACTCCTAACAGAGGCAAGAGCGCTGGGTTCAACTGCTGGGGAAGGAAAAACCATGCGGCGGCTAACAACAGACTTAGACCAACAATGATCTTAAAATAAGTACTGATCCATTTTTTGGGTTTTAGAATAACCAAAACACATGTAACAATATGTAGGGGTAGTGCCCACAACAAGTTGTAATTGTTACGACAAACATCATCAATACGAACAATCCATAAGGTACAAAGCAAAAGACCCAGAAGTCCCAGCACCATGAAGAAAATGAAATCAAATGCCAGCCACAATTTTGTGGATCGTGTCTTCGGATAAAAGGACAGCGCAGCTATAACTACGAACACGAGCATGAAAAGCGAAAAAGGCGTAAACCAGGCGGACTCATCTGGCAAAGCCACTGAGGGCAACAGAATTGGGCTGCGACTAACAAGCGATGTCCCATTATGTTTAGCACTATCAAGGCCTCTGGCAAGGTAATCAGGGAGGAACATTGCTTGCTCATTGCTTACCCTTTTATCCAGGTTACCACCAAGTAAAATATCAATGCCAAGCTTACTCCAATATTGTTTGCCTTTGTCAAGGTATTCATGGATCAGGTTTCTGTAAGTGGGGATTCGCGGTGGCAGGATATTCTTAAACTGGATGGAATCAATGCTGTTTTTAGCGATCATGTCCTTCGCCCGGGTGGTGCAGTTGTCACTGTGAAAATAATAGTTGTAAAAACGATTTTCTTCCAGGGTGTTAATTCTTAAAGCCTCGAATAATTTTTGTTTTTCTTCGCAGGTCAGAGTCAATTCCTGCTCTGTGACGCCGCGTTGTTCGTATTGGTACTCGTCTATAAAATCAACAAAGGGATAATAAGACAGTGCGTAGTTCATTAATCCCTTCGTGAAATTTATATAGAAATCAGGATCTGCATCATTAAACGTTCCGTAATTAAAAACGAGATCCATTCCCCGCTGTTCGTCTTTTACACGAATAGCAGTATGACCAAAAGCCGAATACAGTTCCGCGCCCGGGCTACAGGTGAGCAAGCTAATCTGTAGATTGCAGGAGTCTGATTGCCCAAAGGCAAATGTTGAGCAAAAAATAAATGCAGTGAGAAAAAATTTTAGCTGGCGAATCATGTCAGCTGCAAAAATGCCTGAAAATGTTCATTGCACAAAGAAAACACGGGATTTTATTTAAAAAATAATCAGCAAAGTTGTGTCGGTCAAATGGCGTGTAATAAGGTTTAGTTCTTATACTTTTCACCTTTAAGTAACTTATCTATCATGGCCGCAATCCTGGTCACTTTAGTATCGTCGGTTTTGGCCGAATAAATCCACTTAAAATAATTCTGCTTCTCAGAGTCGCTAAGTGAATCGAAGAATTTTAACGCTTTAGGTTCAGATTTTAAACACAAGTGGAGTTCTTCAGGAATTTCGGTGGGTTCGTTATCGGCATAAAGAATAACATGGACGGTATCACCCGCTTCTTTCTTAATTTTTTTCCTGATTTCAGACTTCACCGGAAGAAACAATCGACCATCACCCATTGGCATGAGATTATATTTTTTAATTTCCACGCCATCGATACTTCCTTTAACTTTTACCCAGCCAAAGTATGCTTTCTTATCTTGTGGTATCTCTGGAATCCTTGCAAAGGTCCAGCCTCCTTTACCAGGATACTTTTCCAACAGATATTTTTTATTAACGAGAGCTTTTTCCAACCCAAATGAAGATTATTTTTTTTTAGATGCTGAGCAATAGGCCACCACTAAATTTACAAATTATAAGCTTTTGCTTAAATATTCCTGGTTATACCTCGCCTTGTAATCCAGTGGCGACATTCCGGTGATACGATTGAAGACCTCCCTGAAGGCCTTCGTATCATTATATCCTACGTCATACATTACTTCATTAACGGTTTTCCTGCTGTTCTCCAGGGATTTTTTGGCTGCTTCAATTTTTACGCGTTGGAGGTAGTCGAGTGGTGTTATGCCTGTGGCTTTGACAAAACGCCTGTCGAAATTTCTTCTTCCCACATTAAAGCGGTTTGAAAGCGCCTCAATTGAAATTTTATCCTGGTAATTTTTCTCGATGAAGTTTTGTGCGTTAAGTATCATATCGTCATCGTGTTTTTTTTGTCCCGAAAAAATCGCAAAGGGAGATTGTGAGTGACGCTCCAGATCAACCTGGAATAGCTTTGAACAATAGATGGCCGTTTGTTTGTCATAATATTTTTCAACGATGAACAACACCAGGTTTAAAAAGGAATAAGCGCCTCCGTTCGTGTAGATCCCTGACTCATGTGTAATTAATTTTTCTGCTTTCAGGTCAATACCGGGAAAAGAATTTTTAAATGTTTCGGCATGGATCCAATGTGTTGAACATGTTTTTCCTTCCAGTACGCCTGAAGAAGCAACCATAAAAATCCCTGAACACATACTGGCCACTTCGGCACCAAGTTTATATTGTTTTTCGATCCATTTTGTAATGAGTTTGTTCCCCTTTTCAACGTCAGCCATACTTCTTACGCTTGATGGCGGAACAATAACAAGGTTGGTTTTTCTAATTTGCGAAATGTTTGTGTCTGGCTGTAGGGTAATTCCCGCCTTGCTAAAATCAACTTTTTTTGAAACTCCCGCGGTCTGAATTTTGTATGGAATTTCTTTTCCGTTTCTTTTCCAAAAGGCATTGGCTTCATTCAGAATCTCAACGGAACCAACAATTGTAGCAATGGTTCCCAGGTTCACGAGATTGTCGGGCAC
>JAEUTM010000018.1 GCA_016788025.1 Bacteroidia bacterium | reverse complement strand
ATTCACGCCTCCGTATGAGCTGACAGGTGGTACTGACTATTACTATGGTGTTGCTCAGATCACATCAGGATTTATTTTTGCTACGCTTGATGCTCCGGCAACAATGAACCTGAACCTTTATTATTATTCTCCTCTTGGTGGAGGTTCTATAGGTAACCCACAAAACCAAATGGGTTATGTAGCCATGAATGCTGTAACAATGGGTACTAATATGGCTCTTTCAGCACAGGCCTCACAATCTTTGTTTTGTAAAGACGATGCGGCGGCGTCTACACTAACTTTAAACGCTATTGGATCTTTGACTTCGTATACCTGGACAAGGAATGGTACTCAGGGTGGTGTAATCAGCACGTCTTCTGCTAACGCTGTGGTAACTCCAACTATTCCATCTTCCATTCCTAGCGGTACAGGAACAATTACTTACTCAGTGATTGGAGTTGATGGCCCATCTGGCTGCAGAAGCAATGGTGCTGTTGTTACTGTTACGGTAAGTGCTTGTACGGCTATTTCAGAAAACAATACTGATGGATATAATATCAATGTTTATCCAAACCCGGCAGTTAACAGCATCAGCACTATTAATGGTTTAGCTGGAACAAACGAGATCACCGTGTTTAACATGGTTGGTCAGTCTGTGAGAACATTCAAAACGAACCAGGAAAGCATGGAACTTGATCTTTCGGGATTACCTTCCGGCAATTACATCCTAAGAATTACTGGTGATAATAAGCAAACCAGGATGGTTAAGATAATGAAGTAATATTCGTTTTACGCTTTAGAAAAGGCCGTCTCCACCAACGAGACGGTCTTTTTTTTGCTCTATTGTTAAAGTTCTTTCATTTTCATTTTCTATTGGGTACATTAGTTGTACAAAACCCTAAAGCCCTTTAAAATGAAAACACTCTTTTTAAGCCTGGCTTGCATTATCTGCTTCAAGATAAATGCACAACAATTAGAACTTTATACACAAACTGCGGTCGCTGATCCTTCAGTGGTGAGAATCGCTAACGAGGCTTCACCAGAAGCAAAGGCGATGAGTACCATTGTGAACGATACACTTGATTACTTTTTCAATAAACACTATTACAAAAACAGTACAACTCCCACAAGCAACCCACCGAACCTGAGCTTTTTTACCCTCAAATCACCTTACCCGGGTACTTTGAGCATCACGCACTGTGGTGCCCTCTTTTTGAACAATAGTAATATTAGTATAACCGGTCTAAAAGGACTGGTAATTAAAAATGCCGGCTCGCCAAGCGCCAGTGTGGGAGTGAAGATTTACCTCTGTAACGTAAACTCTTCTAATTTACCAATCATGCCTCCGCTTGATTCCGTGTTAACAAGCGTTTCTAACTCCACGGCCGGTGTTTGGGCGGGTGGATCGTTTACAGCACCGGTAAATATTAGCGGAAACTTCGCGGTACTCTTTCAGCATAACGCTACACAACCTGGCGATACGATCCGTCTGTTTATCAACAATGCCTATACACCAACAGCAAGTGTAGCCAATTCGCAAAAGTTCGGAGAAGGCTTTGGCATCATAAGATTCAACGGTTTTTTCCAAACAACAACGGGCGCTTTCAGTGGAACACCAGGAAATGACTATGAATTTATAGTTGCTCCTTACATTTCGTTTAACCTCAATGCAGGAGCAACAGCAAACACTCCGACCGTCTGCAATCTGACACAAGGCAGCTTCGGCAATACTACCACGCCCTTGAGTTTGATTGAAAACCGGAAATTCAACTTTAATAAATTTAAACCTTACTGGTCTACCGCCGCTACCGGAAGCGTAAATCTATTGATACCTAGCACCGACTCTATCTACAACTGGACCTTCACTGGCTCCTCAACACCG
>JAEUTM010000005.1 GCA_016788025.1 Bacteroidia bacterium | reverse complement strand
GAATTTGGCTTACCCAATTTTCAGCGGAAAAATTTTCTTTATCCTTCAAGAAGATGTAGAATTCAATATCTGAATATTTGTCCCCTTCATTTTTGGTAAATGACCCGTACATAAATACGGCAGAAATATTTTTATCATTTTTAGCTATTGACTTTGTTTTGTCAATCATTTGTAACTGTGTCATTTTCTAATTTTTTAATATTAACAATCGCCCTTTCTACTTTGCGTATTAAAGGATATTTCAATTCTTATTCTATCTTACAGTTACTTATAGCTTCATTTTCTTGAATGTTTTTCGTTGTTAATTGTTTCTTCAAATTACCGCCAACGTACTTGTAACCGTATTGTGTTTATTTCTCTTTTAGATTAATCTTCAATTGTTCTTTCCAGGCAAAACGGGCGTGGAAACAACAGCATTAAGGACTGCTATTATCAAAAAAATCATCAAGCGGATTTTTTATCTGTTGCATGGATTTATTCGAAACATGCGTGTAAATTTCAGTGGTCTTGGTTGAACTATGCCCAAGCAATTCCTGAATGTAACGCAAATCTGTTCCCTGTTCGAGCAAATGCGTCGCAAAAGAATGCCTGAGCATATGAGGAGTAACGCGGCGTTTAATCCCGGCCAACTCACATCCTTTGCTTAAGATTTGGGCTATGCTCGAAGCGCTGTACTGCTTGTTAACCGCTCCTTCAAATAGCCAGTATTGAGGTTTATATTGCTTATAATATTCTCGTAGCTCGTTTAACATTTTAAATGACAACAGGGAATACCTGTCTTTATTTCCTTTTGCTCCAGCTATTCGGACCTGCCCCCTTTCAGAAATAATATCAGTGATTTTTAAACTGATAAGTTCACTCCGCCTTAATCCTGCCGAATAAATGAGGGCTAGTATGCAACGATGTTTAATGTTGTGGGTTTGCTTCAGAATTTGTTGAACTTCAGTTTTGCTCAATACCTTAGGAAGCGTCGTGTTTTTTTTAGGTCGATCAATCAAGAAATATTGTTTATCTCCGCCTAAAACTTTTTCGTAATAGAATTTGATGGCGTTTATCCTTTGGTTTTGCTCGCTGGCAGATACTTTTTCCTTCCGAATTAAAGACAAAATATAGTGATTGATGTTTTCTGAAGAAATGCTTTCTAATTGAAGTCCCCCAAAATGGTGAATGAAATCCTTAAAATACGCAACATACGTTTTCTGAGTGCTTAAGCTGTAACGTTTCTGTTCCAGTTTTTCCAGGTAACCTTTCGGCAAAGCTGTCGAAGCCCGGTGTGAATAATCTTTGGCCTTTGCATCCGAATTGACAATTGTCTTAATGTTAGATTTCAAGTCAGAATAGTCAACCCAGGCTACTCTCTTAAATACCTCAAAAAAATGATTCAGATCGAATTGTTCTTTGGCAACATACCAACAACCCAAACGCTGGCTCCATCTGCTCGATGGAACCTGCTTTTTTATCAATTCAGCTATTCCTGGATGATAAGGAAAATCAATTGTGATCACCAACTTATGGTCGAGATCAGATTGCCTGAGTTTTATTGTAAGTAAGTTGTTCAAAGGTAAATTCGATTTTCCCAAATTTAAAACATTGAATTAGCATAAGCAACAAAGTGACAATTATTTTACGTTCATCAGGCGAGCTCAGTCACACGTATTGCCGGTAAGTTTTTTGCAGAAGGTTTGATGCAAATCATTGATCGTTGAAGTTTAAAACAGACGTGTGATTCGATTTGAATTTTGGTTCATACCAGGAACAACGCCGAACAAAATCCAGTTCACGAATTATTCCCCCGTTTAGGGAACAAATATACCCCTGGCAGGTTGAAATGTACCTCTGCCCACTTGAAATACACCTTTAGCCACTTGAAATGTCCATCTGGAGAGTTGAAATGCACGTCTAATCACTTCAATCTGACATCTAGTCAGTTGAAACGTCCATCTGGAGACTTGAAATGTCCATCTGGAAACTCAAAACTGACACCTAGACAGTTGAAGCTGACATCTAGACAGTTGAAATGCACATCTAGCAACTTGAAATGTCCATCTGGAGACTTGAAATGTCCATCTGGAGACTTAAAACTGACATCTAGGCAGTTGAAACGTCCATCTGGAAATTTGAATTGTCCATCCGGAAACTTAAAATGCTCATTCAGAGACTTGAAACGAACACAAAGGCAGTTAAAATGCCCGTAGGGAGACTCGAATTGTTCTATTTCAGGAACTGGAGGCAGGCCGGCGATTGGTTTTCGACCTTGATGCCCGTATAAGCCAGTTTTCCCGAGGGCTGATCGATCTTAAACACGGTAATGTCGTTACTCTTCTGGTTCGCTACCAGCAAAAAACGGCCCGACGGATCAATCGTAAAGTTCCGGGGCCAGTTTCCTTCCACCGACACGGTTTCAATCAGCTCCAGCTTTCCGCTGTTGGGTTCGCGTTTAAATACGGCAATGCTGTTGTGCCCGCGGTTCGAGCCGTACACAAACCGGCCGTCAGCCGACAGATGAATATCGGCACACCAGCTCTCTCCTTTAAAATCTTTCGGCAAAGTCCGGATGGTCTGCACCTGTTTCCAGTCGCCGCCGTACCGCATCAAAACAGTAATCGTCGAATTTAGCTCGTTAATCACATAGATATAACGGCCATCAGCCGAAAAATCGAAATGACGGGGCCCCGAGCCCGGAGCAAACTTGATGAAGGGCTGCGCATCCGGAACCAGCGGGATCTCTCCGGAAGTTACATTGTAAATTTTGAGCTCGTCGATACCCAGATCGGCAGCAAACAGCCGTTTCCCCGATGCATCAAACCGGGCCGAGTGCGCACGGGGCCCCGATTGGCTCTTGGGTACCGGACCACTCCCCTCATGCTGAATACGCTGCACCATATCCGAGATGCTTCCGTCAGAAAGAATATGGAACACCGATAAATTTCCGCCCGAATAATTAGAAGCCACCAGCTTTTTATCGTCCGGAGAAAGGCTCACATGACAGGGATTCGCTCCATGAGTGAGCGCATGATTGATCAGGGTAAGTTTCCCCTTCTTCTCGATCCGGAAAGCCGATACACCGCCGCTTTTATTGGTATCCAGGTTGTCTACCTCGCCAACAGCATATAAAAACTTCTTGCTCTTCGAAATAGTCAGAAACGAAGGATTATTGCTGACTGCAGGTATCTTCAGGTTAGTTAACTTCCCCGACTGGTCGTTAAACGAATAAACAAAAATCCCGTCGGCCATACCATTGGTGTAGGTTCCGACATACAACAGGTGCTTTTTGGCTTCAGCCGGAACTACAAGTAAAAATATGCTTAATAAACACAAAATTAAGAGCTTCATGGAGTAGATATTTTGGTAACTTACTAACTAATTTCCGATTGCATTGTTCTAACAACTAAAGTGTCCAAATTTATAAATTAATCACGATGAAACGAGAGCATCTCAACATACTTTGGTCTTGCATCCGAATAACTCTTGCGGGTTTCGCTCATCGGAATTTATAAACAGAAACACCATAAACAGCTAAACAACGATCAAATCTTAATTCAATAAAAATGAAACTAAAAACCTTTTCTCTGATCATCTTTGGGACAATAGGATTGAACTCCTTTTCTCAGACCCTGACTAAAATGTGGACAGCCTCCGAAGGAATAAAAACTCCTGAATCTGTTTTGTTCGATGCAAAAAGCAACCAGATTTATGTAAGCAACATCAACGGAAAGCCATTGGATAAAGACGGGAACGGATTCATTTCGGTACTCAGTCCGGATGGAAAAGTAATTAAAAGCGAATGGGTTACCGGATTAAATGCGCCCAAAGGACAAGCCGTTTACAACGGCAAACTGTATGTCTCCGACATCGATGAGCTGGTGGTGATCAGCATTGCCGATGCGCAAATCGTCAAGCGACACAAAGTTGAAAATGCCAAATTCCTGAACGACGTAACAGCCAGCGACGACGGAATCATTTTTGTAACCGACATGAACGACAATAAAATTTACGCGCTGACCGATGACAAACTATCTCTTTGGCTGGAAGACAAGCTCATTGAAAAGCCCAACGGACTGTGGGCTGAAAAAGGAAAACTTTACATTGGTACCGGTCAGATTCTGGAAGCCGACATCCCGACAAAGAAAATCAGCATTTTAGTTGAAAACTGCGGCGGCATTGACGGACTGGAAAAACTGAAAGACGGCAATTTCGTTTATTCAAACTGGCCGGGCCGGATTTTTATCACCAAAGGG